>JBKPTM010000030.1:0-12161 GCA_046765935.1 Actinomycetota bacterium
CCCATCGGCGTGATCCGGGCCAGCGACCGCCCGACCTACGCTGAGGGCGTGGGCGAGGAGCTGGCCGCCGCCCGCAAGGGAGTCGGCGACGACGACCTCGCCGCCCTGCTCCGCTCGGGCGACACCTGGACGATCGACTAGGGCTCTACTGGCCGAGGGTCCGCCGCATGGACCGGCGAGCGCGGTCGAAGACCTCGGGGTCGCGCGAGAGCTGGAACCCGTAGCTCGCCGCGGCGGCGAGGGCGTTCAGCGTGAAGCCGATGTCAGCCGGGTCGGTATCCGTGGGCAGGTCACCAGCCTCGATCGCGAGCGAGGCCTCGTGCTCGAGCGCGGCGAACCATCGCTTCATCGTGGCGGCGGTCGCGTCGTGAAGCGGGCCGGGGCGGGCGTCGTACTCGATCGTCGCCGTGGTCAGGAAGCAGCCGCCGGGCATCGCGCCTCGCCGGTGGTAGTCGAGCCAGCTGTCGCAGAGGGCCAGCAGGCGGGGTAGCCCGGGCTCCTCATCGGCGACGGGCTCCCAGACCTCCTCGATGAACTGCTGGACCGCGGCCTCGAGGGTCGCGAGCTGCAGTCCCTCCTTGCTGCCGAAGAGGCTGAAGACGCTGCTCTTCCGCATCTCGGCCTCGCCGGCGAGCCCGCCGATGGTGAGGCCCTCGAGGCCCTCCACGGATGCCCGCTCGACCGCCGTGCGGGTGACGGCCGCGCGTGTCTCGGCGACAGCTGCCTGGGAGCGGCGGGGCATGCTCGGATGATATACCGTACGAGCGTCCGATAAACGAGAGGAGCGTGACCAGATGAAGGTGCGGTGGCTGGGCTGGGCGGGAGTTGAGATCGAGACCGACGGAGCTGCGCTGGTGATCGATCCCCTGGCGGATGTGGCCGCGACCTTCGCCGCGGTCGGCGAGGAGCGCCTCCGCCAGGCGAAGCTGCCTTCCGTTGTGTCGCCCGAGGCCAGGAGTAGCGCGGTCGCGGGGCTCGTCTCCCACCTGCACCGCGACCACACCGACGCCTCCGCGCTCGCCGATGCCCTCGCCCCCGACGCGACGGTCTACGAGCCACAATGGCCCGGCGGCGAGGACGCGGAGAACGTCGCCCTCACGCAAGCGGCCACGGAACTCGATCGAGCCGAGCTCCGGCGGCACCCAACCGAGATCTGGGAGCGGACCGAGGCCGGACCCTTCACGATCACCGCGCTGCCCGCGGTTGACGGCCTGGGCGACCCGCAGGTCTCCTGGCTGGTTGAGGCGGACGGTCAGCGAATCCTGCACCTCGGGGACACGATCTTCCATAGCTATTGGTGGCGGATGGCCCGCCGGCACGGGCCCTTCGACGTCGTGCTGGCGCCGATCAACGGGGCGGTGGTCGACTTCCCGCACCTTCAGCCACCCAGCCCACTGCCAGCCGCGATGGAGCCCGAGCAGGCGGCCCTCGCCGGCGAGCTGCTCGGCGCGCGGACCCTGATCCCGATCCACTACGACGGGTACGCGATCTCACCTTGGTACCGCCCGATCGACGACGCGGGTGCGAGGTTCGCGGCCGCGGTGACCGAGCGGCCCTTCGAGGCCCGGGTCCTCGAGCTAGGCGAGAGCTTCGAGCCGGCCGCCGCACCGCTCGAGGCCTGATCACTCCGCGCGCGGTTAGCCTGCCGCGCATGCCAATGGATTGGCGGCTCGACCGCGACCGGCTCGCGGGACTGCTGGAGCAGGAGGAGCGGCGCTTCATCGCCGAGCATCCGCAGTCTCAGCAGCTCTTCGAGCGCGGTGAGGGAGCGCTGCTCGCGGGCGTCCCGATGCCGTGGATGACCGAGTGGGCCAGCCCCTTCCCGGTGTTCGCCGAGAGCGCCGAGGGTGCCCGGTTCACCGACGTGGACGGCAATGAGTACGTCGACCTCTGCCTCGGCGACACCGGCGCGATGACCGGCCACTCCCCGCCCGCGACGGTCAACGCCGTTGCCGAGCGCGCCGCCCGCGGGATCACGCTGATGCTGCCGACCGAGGATGCGAGCTGGGTCGCCGCCGAGCTCGGCCGCCGCTTCGGGCTTCCCCGCTGGCAGTTCGCACTGACCGCGACCGACGCCAACCGTTTCGCCCTGCGGCTGGCCCGGGCGATCACCGACCGGCCCAAGGTCCTGGTTTACGCCTGGTGCTACCACGGCACGGTCGACGAGAGCTTCGCCATCGAGGTGGAGGGCGAGACCCGCTCGCGGCCGGACAACATAGGCCCGCCGGTGGATCCGGCGGTGACCACGCGAGCCGTCGAGTGGAACGACCTCCCGGCTCTCGAGCGCGCGCTCGCGGGCGGCGACGTCGCCTGCGTCCTCGCCGAGCCGGCGATGACCAATGCGGGGATCGTGCTCCCCGACCCCGGCTACCACGACGGCCTCCGAGAGCTCACCCGCGAGCACGGCACTCTCCTGGTGATCGACGAGACCCACACCTTCTGCGCCGGACAGGGCGGCTATACGGCGGCCGAGGGTCTCGACCCCGACATGCTCACGATCGGCAAGGCGATCGCCGGGGGAATCCCGGCAGCGGCGTACGGGATGACCGAGGAAGTCTCCGAGCGGATCGGCGCCTACCTCGGCGCGCTGGAGGCGTCCGACGTCGGCGGGATCGGAGGGACGCTGGCGGGCAACGCGCTGTCCCTGGCCGCGGCTCGCGCGACCCTGGCGGAGGTGCTCACCGACGAGGCCTTCGCCCACATGACAGAGATGGCCGAGCGCTTCCAGGCCGGGGTGAACGAGGTGATCACCTCGCACGGCGTGCCGTGGAACTCGGTCCGCCTCGGATGCAGGGTCGAGTATCACTTCCAGCCCTCGCCACCCCGCAACGGCTCAGAGGCCGTGGCGGCGGACGATCGCGCGCTCGGCCGCTACATGCACCTCCACGCCCTCAACCGGGGGATCCTGCTGACCCCGTTCCACAACATGGCCCTGATGTGCCCGGCGACGACCGAGGATGACGTCGACAGACACACCGGCGCCTTCCGCGACGCCGTCGAGGCCTTGGGGGCACCGCCGACCTGACCTCCCGTAGGGGAGGACAATTGGGCGCCGATGGCATCGGATGTCGGCCGAACCTTGCGCAACGCCCGCACGGACCGCGGCATCGAGCTGAGCGAGGTCGAGCGGGCCACAAAGATCCGCGTCAAGTTCCTCGACGCGATGGAGGCGGATCGCTGGGACGCGCTGCCTGGTCCCGCCTACGCGCGCGGCTTCCTCGACATCTACGCCCGGTACCTCGAACTCGACCGGGAGGCCCTGCTCGAGGAGTACTCCAGGACCGTCGAGGGCGGGCGCGCTGGACATGAGGCGATCCCGGGGTCCGTCATCAAGCCGGGCAGCCTCAGGCAGAGCCGTCCGGTCGGACGGGGCGGCTCCATCAAGTGGGGGCCGGTGGGGAAGGTCCTGGCGGGGGTGCTTGCCGTCGTGGTCGTCGGCCTGATCATCGTCGGGTCGATCATGGGCGGGTCCGACAACAGCGGTGGCGAGAAGCCGAAGGGCGCGAAGGAGCATGGGACGAAGGCGGCCGGCCCGGCCACCACGACCACGACCGCGACGTCGACGGTCGCCTCGGGCGAGGTCTCCGTCGAGCTCCGGTCTACCGCGGACGTCTGGGTCTGCCTCGTCGACGACAGCGGGACCCAGCTGGTGGACGGCGAGACCTTGACCGCCAACGAGACCCGGGGGCCGTTCAGCGCTGACGGATTCGACGTGACACTCGGAAACGGCTCGGTCGAGATGACGGTGGACGGCGAGCCGGCGCAGATCCCGGCGGTCGCCGAGCCGCTGGTCTACCGGATCACGCCGAGGGGCTTGCGGACGCTGGACACCTCCTCCGCGCCCACCTGCACTTAACCTCGGGTGCGTTGGGGTAGGTTGAGCCCATCGCGGGTGTGACGGACTGGACCTTCGAGGGCAGCTGGCCCTACGAGCCGCAGTGGTTCGATTCGGGGGACGGACGGATGCACTACGTCGACGAAGGTCCGCGCGACGGCCGGCCGGTGGTGCTGGTGCACGGCAACCCCACCTGGGGTTACCTCTATCGCCATTTCATCCCGCCGCTCGTCGAGGCCGGCCATCGGGCGATCGTGCCGGACCATCTCGGGTTCGGCCGCTCGGAGAAACCGGATCGGCCTGAGCTCTACCGCGTTCCGCGGCACGCGGCGAGGCTCGACGCGCTGCTCGAGTCGCTCGACCTGCGCGGGGCGACCGTGGTCGGGCAGGACTGGGGCGGTCCGACCGGCTACTACTGGGCGACCCAGCACCCGGAGCGGGTCGACGGGCTCTTCGTCCTCAACACCTTCGCCCATGGCTGGCATCCGGAGGTCCTTCCGGAGGGAAAGACGAAGATCCCGCTCCCACTGCCGTTGCGGCTCTTCCGCACGCCGGGGATCGGCGAGGTGATGGTGAAGGGCATGGACGCGTTCAAGCGCGGCTTCCTCTTCGGCCAGGGCGTCGTCCACAAGGAGCGCCTGACTCCGGTCGTCAAGCGTGCCTACAGGGACGTCCATCAGGGTTGGTCGGACCGCACCGCGATCCTCGTCTTCCCGCGCGAGATCCCGGTCGCCGGCAAGGGTCCGGTGGTCGACATGAACGCCGAGATCGAAGCCGGGCTGAAGCGCGACTTCCGCTCCAAACCGGTCCACATCTGCTGGGGGATGAAGGACATCGCCTTCACTCCCGAGGTCCTGGACGGCCTCTGGCTCGACACCTTCCCCGACGCGTCCGTGACCCGGCTCGAGGACGCGGGTCACTACCTCCAGGAGGACGCGCACGAGCTGATAGCGCCGGAGCTGGTCAGCTTCGTCAGCGGACTCCGGTAGCCGGCTTGCCGAAACCCTCCGGCGCCGGACGGAGAGATAGCGGCCGGTCCCAATCCGGCGCCGAGTTGCCTGCTTGTGGCAGCGTGAATCGAATCCGGGTGCCGCCGTCCGCGCTGTCAAGCCAGATGCGACCGCCGTGCACCTCGATGATCGCTCGGCAGATCGAGAGGCCGAGACCAGAGCCGCCACTCGCCCGGGAGGCGTCCCCGCGGAAGAACGGCTCGAAGACGCGCTCCCGCTCTGCGGCCGGGATGCCCGACCCCGTGTCGGCGACCTCGACCTCGATCGCCTGACCGGCGGACTCGGCGGCGACCGTGACGCTGCCGTCCTCCGGCGTATGGCGGATCGCGTTCTGGATCAGGTTGAAGAGCACACGCTGAAGCTTCTCGGGGTTCGCCTCGGCGGCGCCCAGATCGGCCGGCACACGGGTCTCGACTGCGATCCGCTTGGCCGCCGCCTGCGGGCGCATCGCCTCGACGGTCTCGCCGACTAGCTGCTCGAGGCTCACGCGCTGGATCGACCACTGGATGTCGCCCGCCTCGAGGCGGGTGAGCTCGAAGAGGTCGTCGACCATCGCGGACAGCGAGCGCACGTGGACACCCATCTCCTCGGCGTAGCCCTGGTCGGTTTGAGCCGGATCGAGGAGCCCGTCCTCGATCCCGTGGGCTAAGAGACGAAGCGAGGTCAGCGGGGTACGAAGGTCGTGGGAGATCGCCGCGATCAGGTCCTTGCGGGCCCGCTCCGCCGCCGTCCGACGTGCCTCCTGCTCGGCAAGCCGACGGCTCATTCGCTCGGCCGCCCTGGCGAGCTCGGAGATCTCGTCACGGCCGCCAGTCTCGATCGACAGCTGCACCTGCTCTCCATCGCCGACCGCCTGGAGTGCGTCCCGAACAGTCTCGACGTCGTCGCGGATGCCGCGGGTCAGCAGCCACGAGGAGTAGATCGCCAGAGCCCCCGCGAATGCCAGCAGGGTCGCCAGGACGTAGGCGTCCTCCGATGAGATCAGCATCAGGATCGCGACCGCGCCGACCCCGAGGAGCACCAGGCCGAAGACGAGGCCGACACCGGCGCCGAACTGCCGAGAGAGCGAGCCGATCCGAGGGCGGTTTCGCGCCAGGAGGTGTGAGAGCACGAGCACGGGTGTCCCACAGAGAGCGAAGAAGGTGGCCGCGGCAAAGGCGTGAGAGGTGCCATGGGCGAGCGCCGTGACCCCGGCCGCTGCCGCCGCTCCGCTCGCCAGCAAGAGGATCGCCCAGCGCGCTCTCATGGCTGGAACCGGTAGCCGACGCCCCAGACCGTCTGCAGCCAGCGGGGCTCGGAGGGATCTTCCTCGACCTTCGCCCGCAATCGCCGCATGTGCACGGTCACGGTCGAGGTGTCGGTGTAGAAGGTGTAGTCCCAGATCGCCTCCATGAGGTGGTCCCGCGAGAAGGCCTGCCCCGGATGCCGCACGAGGAAGAGGAGGAGGTCGAACTCGCGAACGGTGAGCTGGACCGGGTCGCCGCGCACCAGCACGGTCCTCGCCGCGGGATCGATCTCGAGGGCGTCGAAGGCGATCGGTTGCTCGCGCTCAGGTTCCGGATCGGCCCGTCGCAGGACCGCATCCACCCGCGCAACCAGTTCGGCGGGCGAGAACGGTTTGACGACGTAGTCGTCAGCACCACGCTGGAGGCCCGCGATCCGGTCGCTCGCCTCGCCCTTGGCCGTCAACAGGATCACCCGGGTGCGACGGAGCTCGTGCAGCTCGCGCATAACCTCCAGCCCGTCCAGGCCGGGCAGGAGCAGATCGAGGACGACCAGATCGGGGTCGGCCTCCCCCGCGAGGCGCAGCGCCTCGAAGCCGTCCGCCGCCACACGCGTCGAATAGCCGGCTCGCTCGAGGTAGCGGGAGACGACGTCGGTGATCACGGGCTCGTCGTCGACGACGAGGATCGAGCCGCGTGTCCCCCTGGCGGTCATCGCTCGATTGTCTCCCGGCATTTGCCCGCGTTACAGAGCTGTAAGGGAATCGTTATCTCGGCGAAGGGGCGGCCCGGCCGCGAACCGGCCGGGCCGCCAACATCTCCTCGTCCTAGCGCGCGGCGAGTCCGGTTGCGCTCGCCGGCACTCCGCCCGCCTGGTCGACTGGCGACAACCCACCGTCGCCTGCGACCCGATAGGCCGCGACCTGGCCGGTTCCCGGCAGCAGCGCGAACAGCACGCGGCTGGAGGACGTCTGCGCCATGTCCGTAGGCGAGCTTCCGGTTCCCGTGCTGGCTGCGATCTGCTCTACCAGCCCCAGCGACCCATCGTGACCCACGGCGTAGCTCGAGATCGACCCGCTGCCCGTGTTGGTCGTGTAGGCGAAGCGACCGTTCTTGGTCACCGCGATCCAGCAGGCCGCCGCCTCGTGGTCGGGGACGGATGGGCTGATCGTGTTGAGTAGGCCACTCGAATCGAGCGAGTAGGACGACACCGCGCTCGCCCCGACGGCTCCACCGAATGCCTCGGAGACGATCAGGTGCCCTCGCTTGTCGAAGTCGAACCCGAATGGCGTATCGCCCTCGGACGGCTGCGACTGCGCCGGGCCCGGTGTCCCGTCAGACCCGACCGCGAAGGTGTCAATGGTGTTGGTGTTCTTGTTGGTGACGACGAGCTCACCGCCATCGTTCGAGAACTCGACCTCGGCTGGGCCGGATCCTCCGATCGCCTCCGTCGAGCCCGCGAGCGCGGTCAGCCCGCCGTCGCGGTCACGAGTGAAGCCGGTGATCGTCCCGCTCCCGGCGTTGAGCACATAGAGGAGGCCGCGGTGAACCGTCAGGCTGATCGGCTGGTCCCCACCCGACGATGTCAGGTCGATCGGCCTCAGGCCGTGGGGGCGCACGCTGAACGTGGAGATACTGTCGCTCCCCGCGTTCACTACGTAGAGGAGCCGACCGCCGCCGGCGAGGGCTAGGGCACCCTGGCTTCCGAGGCCGCTCCCGGTCCCGGTGCCGCCGGTCGCGAACGATCCGGTGGGCGAGAGCGCGCCGCTCCCGGAGTGATCCAGTGCGAGCACCCGGTTACCCGAGGCGCTGTTGGTCGATGTGTAGACGGCGCCCCTGCCGGCCGCCGCCGCCGGCCCGGCGACGAACGCCAAGGTCGCCACACCGAGTACGGCCCCGAGCACCGCACGTCTTGCCGTTCTCATCAGAACCTCCATTTCCGTTGGCCAATTGCCGGGCCAAGCTAGGAAGGGAAGGCTGCGAAATCCTTACGAAAGGGCTACGGGATGAGAACAGCTCAGGGGAGCGGCTGGCCGAGCCCGATCATGTTGCCCTCGCTGTCACGGAACCAGGCGCCGCGCTCCCCCGAGCCCTTGCTCGGATAGTTGCCGTCGATGTCGGCGATCCCATCGGTGGTCGAGAGGCCCGGGAAGTCGTACTCCTCGAAGACCACGCCGCGGTTCCTCAGCTCCGCGACCGTCGACTCGAGGTCTTCGACCTCGATGGCCATCTGGGTGTGCTCGCCTGAGGGCGCGCCGGCGGATTCGAACAGCACGAACTCCCCGCCGCCGAGCTGGTAGCGAAGGCCGCCCGGCCGTTCCTCCGTCGGCTCCAGCCCCAGCTTCTCGGCATAGAAGGCCCGTGCGCGCTCCAGGTCCTGGGCCGGGAGCCGCGGCGCCACGTGACCGTCGCTCAGCATCACGCCAAGCTACCGGTGGTGCCGGGTCAGTACCAGCGCCCCCGCGCGAAGCCGCCGAACGCGATCAGCCCGATCAGCACGATGATCAAGCCGATCCAGAAGCTCCAGACGATCATCAGGACGATCCCGATGATGACCAGGATCCCTCCGAGCGAGATCCCGCCGATGCCTCCCCGACGCTGTGGTGCTGGTGTCGCCATCTCTCCTCCTTGAAGTAGACGAGCCGGGAGGTTGGTACCCGGGCCTGGCACGATCTGAACGTGGCAAGTGAGTCAAAGAGCGCTTCCAGGCGGTCGGGCCGCAAGTCCATCCGCGGCCCGGAGATCGCTGAGCTGCGCGCCTTCTGCGCCGCCGTCGATCTGGGGACGCTCGGAAAGGCCGCCGTGTCGCTGAAGATCAGCCAGCCGGCGCTCTCCAAGCGGCTGCGCGCTCTCGAGGCCGCCGCGGGCACGAGGCTGCTCGAGCGCTCGCGACGGGGCGTGGCGCCCACCGCCGCGGGCCGCCGGCTCTACCCGGAGGCCCGCCGCCTGCTCCAGCAGGCCGACGTCGTCGAGGAGCTGCTCGAGGCCGCGCCCCGGGAGAAGGCGCCGATCGAGCTGGCCGTGAGCCACACGATCGCGGAGTTCTTCCTCCCGCCCGAGCTGGTCGCCTACCAGGCCGATGGCCGGCGCCCCCCGGTCCAGCTGACGATCGCCAACTCGAGCTCGGTGCGACGGATGGTGGGGGAGGGCCGGGCGACGATCGGCATCGCCGCGGCCGGGCCCGACGGTGCGCAGGACGGCGCCGACCAGCTCGAGGAGCTCGAGTTGCTGGACGACGAGGTCGTGCTCGCGGTGCCGCAGGACCACGCCTGGTACCGGCGCAAGAGAGTCCCGCGCGAGCTCTTCCTCGCTACCCCGATGGTCATGCGGGACGAAGACGCCCACGTGCGCCGTCAGGTCGAGGCCGAGCTGGCCGAGCACGGGCTCTCCCTGCCCGAGCCCCTGATCGAGGCGGCCAGCACGGCCGTCGCGAAGCGGGAGGCGCTGCAGCGCTCCGCTCCGGTCTTGCTCTCCGCCCTCTCCCTCGACGAGGCGCGCGATCGCCTCTACCGTCGGCCGGTGGAGGGGCTCCGGTTCCCGCGCCGCTTCGTGGTCGTCTGCCGCTCGCTCGCCTCACTCGCGCGGCAGGACCGCGACTTCGTCGACTTCATCCGGCGCCGGCGGGCACAGGGCGGCTCTCACCACTCATAACCAACGGTTATGAGTCCCATAACCGATCGGCCCCACCAATCCCCCGGATTCGCTTCGCCCTCAGAGGGGGCGGGCCTAGAGTGAGATCAGGTCGGTGCAGTACGGGTCGCTTCTAGGTGATTTCCGGCGGTCCACATCAAACCGGCCAACACACATATAAGTACCTCTCCTCCCTGTAGCACCGTTAGCGCCCCGCCCCGGCGGGGCGCTTCGAGTTTCAGGCCTTCTCGAGCAGGCGCTCGGCGAGGCGGTTCATGCCCCGCTCGCGAGCTGCCTCGGCTGCGCCGCGATAGTCGGTCCCCTTGTCACGCGGCCGACCGACCTTCGCGGTACGCAGAGTGGCCATGTCCTTGAAGGCGAGCAGCTGCTCGCGGTCGCCGACCAGCGCCGTCCTGAGCGCTGGGCGCGGCTCGCGGATCGCGGCGTCGAGGACCTTCTCCAGGGAGCCGTGCTTGCGAAGCAGCTCGACCGCCGTCTTCTCCCCGACCCCTTTCGCGCCGGGGATGCCGTCGGAGGGGTCGCCCCGCAGGGCGATCAGGTCCGGCACGAGCTTGGGCGGGATCCCATAGCGCTCCTTGACCTCCTTCGGGCCCATCGGCTGGCCGCCCTGCTTGCCGGTGCTGACGTAGAGCACCTTGGTGCTGCCGCTCGCGCACTGGAACATGTCGCGGTCGCCGGTCATCAGCAGGCTGCGGCCGCCCGCTTTCGCCTCCTTCTGGGCCAGGGTGCCGAGGAGGTCGTCGGCCTCGAGGTCCTCGCTGGTGGCGATCTTCCAGCCGAAGGCCCCGAAGAACTCCCCGGAGTCATCCCACTGGGGCCGCAGCTCGTCGGGGAAGGCGGCGTCTCGGTCCGCGTGGTAGGCCGGGAACAGCTCGAGCCGGTACGCCGCCGCGTCGGGACCGAAGCAGAGCACCACGGCCCGTGGATCATGCGCCTCCACCTCCCGGAGGATCAGATTGGCGGTGCCAAGGAGGGCGTTGACCGGGTTGCCGTCGGGCCCCTTGATCGACTTCGGCAGGGCGTAGAACGCCCGGAAGAGCATCGAGGGCGCATCGACGGCGAGCAGGGGGCGTGGCACGCCCTAGCGGCCACCAGGCCGCCGCGCCATGAGCGAGGGGCGAAGCCCCGAGCGGTTATCGGGCGCGGCCGCTTGTGGCTGTATGTCCGGCGGCGGTTCTTGTGGCCGCCGAATATGCCTGAAGCCAATCTCGCGGCGTTCCCTCCACCGCTCGGCCGCCCAGTTGACCGCGTACACGGTGAACGCCGCGTAGGCCCAACCGAGCAGGATGTCGATCAGGTAGTGCTCGCCCAAGTACATCAGCGAGAGCCCCATGCCGATCGGGTAGGCCGCCAGCAGCGGTCGCCAGCGCCGGTTGACGCGCGGCCATAGAAACAGGCAGATCAGCATCGTGTAGGCGGCGTGCAGGGAGGGGACGGCGGCGACGTCGTTCGCCCAGGTGGTTCCCTGCTGGAATGCCGCTCCCGCCTTCGGCACCGGCAGGTTGTTCACCACCGCGTGGTTGATCCGGAAGACCTCCGGCAGATAGCCGTGATGGCCGGCGAGCCACGGCGGCGCCGCGGGGAAGAGCACGTAGGTGATCAGGCCCATCCCCGCGAGCGCGACGACGCAGGCGGCGAAGCGATGGAACCACTGGTAGCGGTAGCGCCAGATCAGCACCCCGACCACCAGGGTCGCGAAGAAGTGCGAGAACCAGAACGAGAACGCCGCGTAGTCCCAGAAGTGCAGGTGACCGGGTGTGTAGAGGGCGTCCTGCAGCCGCACGGTCGGCACCTGACCGAACCCGAGGATCTTGTCCGCGTGGATCGGCGACTCCCAGTGGATCGGGAAGATCTTGCCGTCGGCGACGCCACGGAGCAGGTCGTATGCGAGGAGCGCCGCGATGATCGGCAGCCAGTCCTTGATCAAGCGGCGGACCGAGTGCTGCCCGTCGCCGACCGACAGGGCAAGCATCAGGCCGACGATCCAGATGAAGATCCAGTCCTGCGAGTACGGCAGCCCGATCCGGTCGATCGCGACCGCAGTTCCCAGCAGATAGAGCGCGGGCACACCGACCCGGATGGCCCAGTGCGAGCGCCAGCCTCGGCGCTGATTCCTCTCTCTGTCGGGTTCGGATGGCCGGGACCCTGTCTCCGCGGCCACCGCGGTGCTGCTCATGCCGAAAGGCTATGGGAAATCTGTTCACCGACCTTTAACTCCGGCCGGACCGGGAGCCGTCCTTCACATGCGCGTTACGGAGCTCCGGCTAGGCCGGGACGCCGAGCAGCGCCGCCTCCACCTCGCGGAGGCGGTCGACGTCCCCGCGGATTCCGGCGACGGTGTCGTTGAAGAGAAATGCCTGCGCGAGCTTCACGATCGCGTAGCCGAGGATCGCCGGCTCGACCGGAGGCTCGTAGGTCCCGCCCTCCACCTCTTCGGTGATC
>JBKPTM010000031.1:0-5668 GCA_046765935.1 Actinomycetota bacterium
GAAACGACGTGAGAACAAGGCGCTCTCGCGGATCCAGCAGTCCAGTGAAGCGGCCCGTTGTGGCATGCCAGCCAGTCGGGACGCTGACGGAGATCCCGGCTTGCTCGCTCTCAAACCGGGCGCCTTCGGCGCCATCGCCGCCGGCCCTCGACGAGCACGAGATCAGTGCGGTCGACAGCACCAAGGCAGCGACGGAGGCGAGCCTGCTGACCCTCATGCCCCTTGTACGGTTGGCCGGCCACGAGAGGTCCCGCGTTCATGCCGCAACGCGATCGCAGCGGGCTAATCGGTCACCGATAGGCACAGCGCGGTTGCGTCGTCGGCGAGCTCCCCGTCGGTTGCCTCGAGGACCGCTGTGTGCACGCAGCGGACGGTGTCGGCCGCCGTGCGGCGCTCGGATCGAAATGCCGCCTCGATGACGCCATCCATGCCGAGCCCCGCCTTGCCCTTGCCGCCCGCCGTTACCCCGTCGGAGACCATCAGTAGGCGATCGGCACGCCCGAGCTCGGACCTGCGTTCCGCGGGAGTGGGCCGGGAGCGTCCACCAAGGCCGCGACCTTCGGCGACCCGCAGTCGCTCGACCTCGCCCGATCGGCGCAACACAAGCGGGGGCACGTGGCCGCAGTTCGCGACCCGCAGCTCGTGCGTCGCCGGGTCCCAGTGCGCGATCACCGCGCTCATCTCGGCGTGGGGTCCCGGCATCTCCTTCAGCGTCCGGTGCATCACCAGAAGCGCTTCACTGATCGTCCCATCGCTCCGCCGGCTTGCCCGCAGCGCGCCCAGGGCCACCGCGCTGCTCGCCGTCGCCGTGGTCGATCCGCCAAGCCCGTCGGCAACCGAGAGCCAGATGCCGTCCGCGTTCTCGACCACGTCGAACCAGTCGCCCGCGACCTCGTAGCTCGGCAGCACGTTCCCGGCCACCTCTCCGCCGGTCACGCCCATGATCCGCGGAGGCAGCAGGCTCTGCTGGATCTCGGCCGCCGCCTTCGGATGCTTGCGCCGCTGCGCTCGGGCGAAGGCGTCCGTGTAGCGGTCGGCCAGCGCGATCGCCGCGGCCGCCTGCCGAGCCAGCTCGGCCACCGACTGTCGTGGCAGGCCGGCGGTGAGCAGGACCCCAGTGGCCCGACCCCGGAACCAGAGGGGAACGGCCTCGAGCCCTGGATGGCTGGTGAGCTCGTCGGCGAGGAGCTCGAGCCCATCCGCGTCCAACTCCGGCCCGACCGCCAGTGGCGCCTCGATCCGGTCGGGGAACGAGTCGGGGCCGGCGATGCGCAGCAGGTGGGATCCGTCGATGTCGACGACGTAGAGGGCGAGCGGTCGCTGCGCGAGGCGCTGCGCTTCGGCGACCAGCTGCTCGGGCAGGACCGACGGAGGAACGACGTCGAGCACATGGAGTGGATCAAGGGGCACTGGCCCCTCCCGTCCGAGACTCCCGGGGGGCACGAGCCCGTGGGCGCCGACGGTGCCCGACCTCGGCTGCTCGCCGGATGCAGCCACGAGGCTGTCGCGGCTGGGGAAGTGCCGGTAGATCGTGGAGCGGGAGACTCCCGCGGCCGCGGCGATGTCTTCCAGGGAGGCGGACGGCGACTGGCCGAGAAGTCGCCCCGCCGCCTTGAGGATCCGCTCGCGGTTTCGCCGGGCGTCCCCGCGCGAGTTGCTGGAGGCCATCTACAGGCGTTCTACCCGCCGGGGGCTCCGTCAGACCGAAACGGCACAACTTGTGCCGCGACGCTGTTGCGGTTCGCCGCGGCAGGTTTGCCGGGGGGCCTGGCGGTAAGCCCGAATCCAGGCGTCGAGAACGCGATGGCCAACCACCGTGTTCGCTTGCGAGGAGGCAAGGAGATGAATCCGAACGCAACATCCGGGCCCACCGCTGGCGCTCAGGACGAGCGCTCACTGTCCGAGCTCAGCAGAGACCTGGCGAACCAGACCTCGGCCCTTGCTCAGAAGGAGATTGAGCTGGCGAAGGCCGAGCTCGCCCTGAAGGGAAAGCGCCTCGGTATCGGCGCCGGAGCTTTCGGAGCCGCCGGGCTGATCGGCCTGTACGCGCTCGGCGCGCTGACAGCCGCCGCGATCCTGGCCCTAGCGATCGTCCTCGATGCGTGGCTGGCGGCGCTGATCGTCGCGGCCGTCTATGGGGCCGTCGCCGGCGTCCTCGCCATCACCGGAAAACGGAAGGTCGAGGAAGCTACGCCGCCGGTCCCCGAGGAAGCGATCGAGAGCACGAAGACCGACGTCCGGCACACCACCAGGCGCGCGAAGGAGGCGAGGTCGTGAGCGAGACCGAAGAGCGCTCACCCGAGGAGATTCGCGAGGACATCGAGCGGACTCGAGAGGACCTCGGCGACACGGCCGCCGCGGTCGCCGAGAAGGCAGACGTCAAGAAGCAGGCGAAGGCCAAGGTGAGCGGCGTCAAGGAGAAGGCTGCAGCCAAGGCAGACGAGGTCAAGCAGACCGCATCGGCCAAGAAGGAGGAGGTCACTGGGAAGGCGCAGGAGGTGACTCCCGACTCGGCCCGCGATGCGGCGCAGCAGGCTCAGCAGTTCGCTCGCGAGAACCCAGTCCCGCTCGCGATCGGCGGGGCATTCCTCGTCGGCTACATGATCGGAAAGCTGAGATCGCGCTGACCCGGATGAAGGAGGGAGGCCACGGTGGCGAGAACGCGGCAACACCGTGATGAGACGACGAGCAATGGGCGCGGTGACGATGCTCGCCGCGACTACCGGCCCACCGGGACGGAGGCGAAGACCGGCTGGTTCGCGACACTGAAGCGGACGGCGACCGAGTTCAGCGAGGACAACCTCTCGGACTGGGCCGCCGCTCTCACCTACTACGGCCTGCTCTCGCTGTTCCCGGCGCTGATCGCGCTCGTCTCGCTCGTCGGGTTGTTCGGTGATCCGCAGTCGACGACCAGGACGATCACGGACATCGTCACCAGGATCGGGCCGGAGTCAGCCGCCCAGACCTTCTCCGGGCCGATCGAGTCGATCACCTCGCATCGGAGCACGTCGGCGATCGCACTGATCGCCGGCCTGGTGGTCGCACTGTGGTCCGCGTCGGCCTATGTCGGCGCGTTTATGCGGGCCTCCAACGTGATCTACGAGACGCCGGAGGGACGACCGATCTGGAAGCTGCGGCCGCTCCAGATGCTGGTCACTTTCGTGATGGTGATCCTGATCGCCATCGTCGCGCTCGGCCTCGTCCTGACCGGCCCGATCGTCGATGCGATCGCGGAGCCCATCGGGCTGTCGAGCACAGCGACCACAGTCTGGGACATCGCGAAGTGGCCGGTCCTGGTGGCCCTCTTCGTCACCATGATCTCGCTGCTCTACTACGCCTCACCGAACGTCAAGCTGCGCGGCTTCAAGTGGGTGACGCCGGGCAGCCTCGTCGCGCTGGTCGTCTGGGCGCTCGCCTCCGCGGGCTTCGCGTTCTACGTCGCGAACTTCGGGTCGTACGACAAGACGTATGGCACCCTCGCGGGAATCGTTGTCGTGCTGATGTGGTTCTGGATCACGAACCTGGCGATCCTCTTCGGCCACGAGCTGAACGCAGAGCGCGAGCGGAGCGCCGAGATCGGCGAGGGGCGGACTCGCGCCGAACGCGAGCTTCAGCTCGAACCGCGCGACGAGCCCAAGGAACAGCGAACCACGTAAGGAGGCCGGAATGGCACGGAGCGATCAGGCGGTGCGGCTGGGGCCCTACGCACAGGAGCTGCTGGAGAACGAGTACGTTCGCGAGAACCTGCGAGAGGGAGTCGACAAGCTGCAGGCGGCCTATCGGCGCGCGCGAAAGCGACGCGTTGAGCCAACCCGCGACGAGAGGCTGCGCCGACAGGTGCGCTCGGCAGCGGAATCGATCACCGAGGCCGGCCGGGCGCTTCGGACCGGCCGGCGGAAGCCCGAGCGCCGATGGGGCACGCGGATCCTGGTGATCGCCGGGCTCGGCGCCGCCGCAGGCGCCGCAGCGCTGTGGGCCAGAGAGCGCCTCAGCGAGCAGCCGGCGACCGCCGTGCCGCCGGCTTCCTCCGGCGACGGCGTCGACCGAGCGCGCGAGCCGACCCCCGCCTGAGCCAACTAGCGGCGCAAGGGCTAGCGAGCCAGGTCGGCGAACGAGCTCAGATCGACCCCGGAGCGGTCGATGGCCGCTCGTACTCGCGGGTCGCACAGGGTCTCGAGCTCTCGGATTCGCTCTTCGGCGTAGGCCGAGTCGTGGTCGTGTTCGGCGGCCGGGTGGCAGGCGAGCTCTGTGACGCCGGCGGGGAGCTTCTCGATCACTCTTACGAGGGCCTCGACGGTGATCAGATCGGGCAGGCGCGTCCCATCAGCGTCTTGCCCGAAGAAGGCACCGCTGTACTCGATGCCCGGGGTGAACCAGCGCACCGGGACCCCGAGGCGCTCCCCGGCCTGCAGGAGGGCGGTCCGGGCGGGCTCCTTGCGGTGGACGTGCTGGTGGGAGTCCAGGTGGGTTGGCGGTCTCCCGATCAGCCGCTCCAGCCGCTCGAGCTGCCGCTGGAGCTCCGCGGTCACCGCCTCCGGAGTCTCGGGCACGACCTGGTAGCGCTCGTGCCACTCGCCGTCCCTGTACACCCACTCGCCGAGGTCGAGGTGGAGACCTACGCTGAGTCCGCTGCGGCGGGCGTAGGCCGCTGCCTCCTCGGCGGCCGGCCACCTGACCATCAACGTCGCGCTCGTGACCACGCCCTGCTCGTGGCCGCGGATCACCCCCTTGTTGACGCCCGGCGAGCGCCCGAAGTCGTCGGCGTTGACTATCAGCACGCGCTCCGCCATCTCAGCCTCGATCCGTGGCGAGGAGCCCCAGCTCGTCGGCGAGCTCCAAGGCCTCGCCGAGCCAGTCATGTGCATGTTCCGGTGGCGGTCGCCAATCGGCGGACCAGCCGAGCCACTGGAGGGCCAGGTGCAGCCGGCAGCGGGCGAGGTCTGCTTCGACAGACTCCGGCGTCGAAGCGCCGCCCGGCGCCTCGCGGCTGCCACGCAGGTAGGCCGCGATGAGCCGGTGCCGCTGCGGCTCATCCCAGCCCCCCACCAGCGCCGCCAGATCGATCAGCCCGGGCCCGATGCCGGCCATCTCCCAATCGACGGGGTAGACCCGCGAGGGCTTCCCCCGAACGACGAGCACATTCGATGGATACAGCTCACCGTGCACGAACGTGCGTGGGAGGCCGGTCAACGCGCTCACGATGTCGTCATAGGACCCGAGCGCGCGCTGCAGGCTCTGGGCGCGGGGATCATCGGAACCCGCCAGCCGCTCCCGGGCGCGGCGGCACCACGACGTGAACCACTCCTGGGACAGATCGAGCAGATGCGGGTTCGCCTCGCTGGCCTCCTCCAAGCGTCCCGCGAAGTCCGCATGAAGGCCGCCCAGCCAACCCGCCACCTCCTCCCAGACCGAGAGCTCCCCGATCTGCCAGAGCTCGACCCCCGCCACCTTCTCGATCACCAGCCAGTGGCGCGGCGGATCAGATTCGGCGACGACTCCGAAGCAACGCGGCCCGATCCCGGCGGGCGCGAGGATCCTTCGATAGGTCTCCAGCTCCCGTTCCGGACGGTGCAGGAACTCCGGCTTCGTGGCGGCTGCCTCGTCGAGCAGGCGGTCGCGGGATAGGTCCTTGAGGATCAGCTCGAGCTCGGCACCGTCGGCGGTCTCG
>JBKPTM010000032.1:0-3275 GCA_046765935.1 Actinomycetota bacterium
GGTGGGATGTGGTCGCCCGCAAGCTCGGCCACGTCACCGGCTACGCCTTGCTGACCGCACTCTGGTGGTGGGCGCTCCGTGGGGTGACCGCCAGGCCATTGCTGATCGCCGTCTGCATCGCCTTCGCCTACGCCTGCACCGACGAGTTCCACCAGACCTTCGTGCACGGCAGAACGGGCACGCCGGTGGACGTCGGCATCGACTCGATCGGGATGGCGATCGCGGCGCTGCTCATCGTTCTGCGTCGCCAAAGGTCCACCCCTCGGACCCGGATCGACGCAGAAGGCCTCGGTGCGCCTAGATCCAGCCCTGCTCGGTCGCCATGAGCACGGCCTGGGCGCGGTCCAGCGCGCCGAGCTTGCCGTACACGTTGTGCAGATGGCTCCGAACGGTGCTCGCGGAGAGATCCAGCTCCGCGGCGATCTGCTTGTAGACCTTGCCCTCGGCGAGGCGCCGGAGGACGTCCAGCTCCCGCGAGGAGAGCGGACATGGGCCGGTCGCCCGGCGACGTGACCCCTTGCCCTGGGGAAGCTCGTAGAGAACGTTGCGGACCGCCTGCTCGTCGAGGCCGCAGTGCTCGGCGGACTCGATCAGGTCCTGCGTGGAGACCGGGCAGTCCTCGAGGTGGGCGGCGATCATGTCGGCGAAGCGGAGCACGGCGCCCATGCCCTCGGCCTGGTGGGTATGGTGGCGCTCGATGGCCTCGGCGATCCGAGCGTGCACCCCCCAGCGCCGGGTGAGGACCCCGCCGACGAGGGCGTGGTCGATGCCCAGCTCGCGGCGCTCCTGGGCGATGCGCTCGTCGGGGGTCGCGCTGCGGCGGTCGAAGCGCTCGGCGTAGCCGGGGTGCAGGCGGGCCAGGACCGGCCGGCCGATGTCATGGAGGATCGCCGCCAGGGCGACCTCGTCGCGGTCCCCGATCCCGCTCAGCTCGGCGATTCGGTCCGCCGCACGCTGCACGTCGAGCGCATGCAGGCGGAATCGGTCGGGTGCGAGAGCGAGGCGGCCGTCCCCGTTGAAGATGTCGTATGAGGGAGCGGAGCGCAGGATCGCCTCCACGGCGCCGGGGCCGAGGCGCTCGATCGCGTCGGCGACGCTGCGGATGCGCCCACCGCCCTGCAGCTGGCCGGCGGCGCGCACGATCGCGCAGGTGAGCCCGACGTCGGACTCGACGACGCCCGCCACCTCGTGCGGCGGCGCGCCGCGATTGACCTGCTCGAGTGCCTGGTCGCGGCCCTCCTGGAGGGCCGGCTGGCGCTCGGCCTCGTCGAAGGCTGCGGCCAGAACGCGGCCGCGACCCTCGCCTCGGGTGCCGTTCTGAGCGCTGCGCGTAGTCGTCGCGGCGGTTGCCATGCGGTACTAATCGGCACGGCCCGACCGATTGTTTAGCCCATGTGTTGACTACGAGCGATTTCCGTCCGCGGCCTCCGTAGAAAGCCGCGCGACGGCCCGCTCAATCCGCTCTACAGAGCGATCTTTGCCCAATACGGCGAGGGATTCGAAGATCCCAGGGGACACCGAAGTTCCGGTTATCGCGACCCGGATCGGCTGGTAGAGCTTGCCCGGCTTGACGTCGTGCTCGGCCAGGATCCGCCCCAGGGCGGCCTCGAGCTCGTCGGGCTCGAATGAGTCCGCCCCGCGCAGTGCCTCGAGAGCCTCGCTGAGCAGGGGCAGCGCGCCGTCCTTCATCACCTTCTTCCAGGCCTTCTCGTCGGTCTCGGGCTCCTCGAAGAGGAAGCCGATCAGGGGCCAGACCTCGTTCAGCGTCTGGGCCTTCTCCTGGGCGATCTCGCAGGCCGCCCGCAGGCGCTCGTCGGGCTCACGCCCGACGTGCCGGGCGACGGCCTCGGTGTAGGAGTCGAGGTCCATCTCACGCATGAAGCGGCCGTTCAGCCAGCGGAGCTTCTGCTCGTCGAAGATCGCGCTCGAACGGCCCACCCCGGAGATGTCGAAGCGCTCGATCAGCTCCTCGGTGCTCATGATGGTCGTGTCGTCCTGGGTCCCCCAGCCGAGCAGGGCCAGGTAGTTCCGCACCGCGGCGGGCAGGTAGCCGGCGTCGCGGAGCTCCTGCACGCTCGCCGCGCCGTGCCGCTTGGAGAGCTTCTTCCCGTCGGGCCCGTGTAGCAGCGGCAGGTGGGCGTAGCGCGGGGGCGCGACCTCGAGCGCATCCATCACCAGCAGCTGCTTGGGCGTGTTGGAGAGGTGGTCGTCGCCGCGGATCACGTGCGTGATCGCCATGTCGGCGTCGTCCACCGCGACCGCGAAGTTGTAGAGAACGGAGCCGTCGCCGCGGGCGATCACGAAGTCGTCCTGGGCCTCGTTGGGAAAGCGGACCTCCCCCCGGATTTCGTCCGCAACCACCGTGTCCCCTCCCTCCGGGATGCCGAGGCGAACCGCGGCGCCGGGATCGTCGGAGGGCTCGCCGCGGTACCCGCGGTTGCCGTGCTCCTTCTTCCAGGCGGCGACGTCCTCGCCGGTCGCAGAGTCGCGGTAGGCCGCGCCTGACTCCAAGACCTGCCCCAGCGCCTCCCGATGCCGATCGGCCCGCTCGTACTGGCTGAGCGGCCCCTCGTCCCAGTCGAGCTCGAGCCAGCGCAGGGCATCCAGGATCTGCTCGACGTTCTCCGGGGTGGAACGCTCGCGGTCGGTGTCCTCGATCCGCAGGACCATCGCTCCCCCCCGCCCCCGCGCGTAGAGCCAGTTGTACAGTGCCGTCCTCGCTCCCCCGATGTGCAGGGCGCCCGTCGGCGACGGGGCGAAGCGGACGCGGACCGGAACTGATGGATCTGAGCTCATCATGCTGATCGGCGCCCATGTTTCCACAGGGGGTGGGCTCGTCCGCGCCATCGAGCGGGCCGAGGAGCGCCGTTGCGAGGCGATCCAGATCTTCAACCAGAGCCCGCGGATGTGGCGCCCGACGCGATATACGGACGACGACTTCGCCGAATTCCGCGAGGCCATGGACGCCTCACGGGTCGACGTCGTCGCGATCCACATGATCTATCTGATCAACCCGGCCGCGAAGGACCGCGAGATGCAGAAGAAGTCCCTCGAGTCGCTCACCCACGCCCTCCGCGTCGGCGACGAGATCGGGGCGCTCGGCGTGGTCGTCCACCCCGGGGCGCTCAAGGCCGACACGCGGACGAACGCCCGCAAGCGCGCGGTGAAGCTGATCAAGGAGGCACTGGCGCGCAGCGAGCGCTGCCCAATCATCTACGAGAACACCGCCGGCTCAGCACAGCTCCTGGGCCGCGACTTCGACGAGACAGCCGAGC
>JBKPTM010000033.1:0-13265 GCA_046765935.1 Actinomycetota bacterium
CCCAAAGGTCACCCTGATCATCCCGGCGCACGACGAGGAGCGCGTCATCGAGCGGAAGATCGCCAACGCCCGGGCGCTCGATTACCCGCAGGAGCTGCTCGAGGTGATCGTGGCGTCCGACGGCTCGTCCGATCGGACGGCAGAGCTCGCCCGGTCCGCCGGCGCGGATCAGGTGCTCGCCTTGCCCCGTGGCGGCAAGGTCGCGGCCCTGAACGCGGCGGTCAGGCAGGCGACCGGCAAGATCCTCGCCTTCTCGGACGCCAACAGCTACTGGCGGCCGGACGCCCTCCGGCGCCTGCTCCAGCGCTTCGCCGACGGGCGCGTCGGCTACGCCTGCGGCCAGGTGCGCTTCGAGGGCGGCGAAGGCGGCAATCAGGAGGGCCTCTACTGGCGCTACGAGATGGCGGTCCGCTCGATGGAGACACGCCTTGCGGGGATCACGGCCGGCAACGGCGGGATCTACGCGGTGCGCCGGGAGGCCTACATCGACTTCGACCCGAGCCGCGGGCAGGACATCGGCTTTCCGTTCGAGCTCACCAAGCGCGGCTGGCGGGCGGTGTACGAGCCGGAGGCGGTCGCGGAGGAGAAGATGCCGCCCACCGTCGAGGGTGAGTTCAAGCGCAAGCGCCGGATGATGTGGGGCCTCTGGGACGTGATGCTCAAATGGGGGATGCTCGACCCGCGCGGCTACGGACCCGCCTACGCCCTCGAGATCTACTCGCACCGCCTGCTCCGCTACCTGACCCCCTGGCTTCACCTGATCGCGTTCGCCGTCAACATCCCGCTGCTCTCGCATGGCTGGGTGTACGTCGTCACGATGGCGCTGCAGCTGGCCCTGCTCGTCGCCGCCGCCCTCGGGCGATTCATCCCCGCCCTGCCTCTCCGGATCGCGTACTACTACGTGACGGTGACCGCCTCCATCGCAGTCGGGCTCTGGGACCGGCTCCGGGCCGGGAGCGTCCCGATCGGCTGGGAGAAGGTGGAGGGCACCCGATGAGCCAGACCGACGGCAGGATCCCGAGCGCCGCCCAGCAGCGCCTGGACGTGCCGGAGCCGCCGGTCCGCCCCCGGAAGGGCCTGCCGCGCGCCGCCGACCTGGCGATCGCCGTCCTCGGCCTCGTCCTGCTCTCGCCCCTGCTGCTGGCGGCGGCGATCGCAATCAAGCTCGAGTCGCGGGGGCCGGTCCTCTACAGGCAGCGACGGGTCGGCAAGGACGGCCTGATCTTCGAGCTCTTCAAGCTGCGCACGATGCGGCAGGGGGCGGATCCGGTCGGCGTGGGCACCGCGGTGACGGCCGATGACCCGCGCGTCACCCGCGTCGGTGCGTTCCTGCGCCGCTATTCGCTCGATGAGCTTCCCAACCTGATCAACGTGCTGCGCGGCGAGATGCGCATCGTCGGTCCCCGCGCCACGCTGCCCGCGCAGGTCGAGCTCTACACGCCGCGGCAGCTCCGCCGGCTCGATCTCCGCCCGGGCGTGACGGGCTGGGCGCAGATCCACGGACGGGCCGGCATTCCCTGGGAGGAGCGCATCGAGCTCGACGTCTGGTACGTCGAGCACCGCTCCCTCGGGCTCGATCTGAAGATCCTCGCCAAGACGCCCGCCGCGCTGCTGGGCGGTGCAGGCAACGTGGCGGTGGATCCCTACGCCGGCTCCACGCCGGACTCACCGCTCCGCCAGGCGGCCGAGCGCGAGCAGGCCGGCGACCGCTGATGGCGCGCGGCATCTCGCTCAGGGACTTTCGCCCGGAGGACGCCGAGGCGGTCCACCGCTGGTTCAACTCCCCCGCGGCGACGGCGAACCTGCTCGAGCACCGGGAGAGCGAGTTCACCGAGGAGGACGCGCGGCGCTGGGTGGAGCGTGCGATCGAGCAATCCGAGAACCCGGAGGCCGAGGACCGCAAGTGGGCGGTCGAGGTCGAGGGAATTGACGGGCCCGTGGGATTCACGGCGCTCTACGGGCTCCGACGGCAGACCGCGCCGGAGCTCGGGGCGATCATGGGCGACGACCGTGTCCGCGGCAGGGGCGTCGGCCGGGAGGCCGAGCGGCTCACCAACCTGAAGGCGTTCGAGGAGTTCGGCGCCCACAAGGTCTACGGCCGGATCCCGGCGACCAACGAGGCGGCCAAGAAGGCCGTCATCTACAACGGCTGGAAGCAAGAGGGAGTGCTGCGCCGGCAGGTGCGACACGGAGACGAGCTGATCGACGTCGAGGTCTGGGGCGGCTTCCGCGAGGACCTGCCCGAGCCGCCAGACGAGTGACCGGGTGAAGGCGAGCCTGATCGAGGACGGGGGGGCGGCGGCCTCTGACGACGCCAATTTCTTCCGCTCCCGCGACTTCCTCGAGGCGGAGGCGGTCACCCACACGCTGGCCATCGAGGGGGCCGCCGAGCTGCATCTCCCGGTCCTGGTCCGCGAGATCGAGGGAACGGACCGATCCGACGCGATCTCGCCGTACGGCTACCCGGGCGCCGATCGCTCGCCGGATTACCCGCCGGATCCAGCCTCCGTCGACTGGTCTGGGACCGGCCTGGTCAGCGTCTTCGTCCGCGACCGCATCGGCGACTCGCCGTGCTTTGCCGGCGGAACCGTCCGCACCCACGTGCACATCGCGGAGGGCGAGGGTGGCATCCGCAAGCGCCTGCGCGAGCAGATCCGCCGCAACGAGCGACGCGGCTGGGAGACCCGGCTCGTACCTGGCCGGGAGGTTGAGATGGGTCAGCTCGGCGCCTTCGAGCGCTCCTACGCCGAGACGATGGCCCGCACGGGTGCGGCCGAGCGCTATCTCTACCCGACCAGCTATTTCGGCCGGCTGCTGCACAGTGAGCGGAGCTGGCTGGTGCTCGCGGAGCGAGAGGGAGAAGCGCTCGCCGGCGCCATCGCGGTCGCCAGCGACGGCTATCTGCACTACTACCTCGGCGGCACGACCGACGAGGCGCTCAAGGACTCCCCGATGAAGAACCTCTTCTCGGCGATGATCGCCCACGGTGGGAAGCTGGGCCTGCCCGTGAGCCTGGGCGGCGGCGTCACACCCGGCGACTCACTGGACGAGTTCAAGCGGGGCTTTGCCAACGCCAGCGCTCCCTGGCACACGCACGAGGTGATCTGCGATCCGTCCGCGTACGAGGAGTTGACGGCGGCCACCGGCGCCGCGCCGCCCCAAGGCTTCTTCCCCGCCTACCGCGCCTAGATGTTCTGAGGGCTAGTCGCCGGGCGTGACCAGACCGGCTTCGTAGGCGAAGACCACGGCCTGGACCCGGTCGCGGACCCCGAGCTTGGCGAGCACGTGCTTGACGTGGGTCTTCACGGTGGCCTCGCTCAGCACAAGGTCACTGGCTATCTCTCCGTTTGACAGGCCGCGGGCGACGAGGGTGAGGACCTCGACCTCGCGAGGGGTGAGCTCGGAGAGCTCGGCGGGCGGCGTGGCGGGCGGCGCCGTGCGGACGAAGTGCTCGATCAGCCGCTTGGTGACGGCCGGCGCGATCAGGGCATCGCCGCCGGCGACCACGCGCACCGCGGCGATCAGATCCTCCGGCAGCACGTCCTTGAGCAGGAACCCGCTGGCGCCGGCGCGCAGCGCCTCGTAGACGTACTCGTTGAGGTCGAAGGTGGTCAGCATCAGGACTGCGGTCTCGGAGTCGTCGTCGGTCAGAATGCGCCGCGTGGCCTCGAGCCCATCGAGGTCGGGCATCTTGATGTCCATCAAGACCACCTTTGGACGTCGCTTCAGGGCCAAGTCGACGGCGTTGCGGCCGTCCTCCGCCTCCCCGACCACGGTGAACCCCCGCTGGGACTCCAGGATCGCGCGGAACCCCGCCCGGACCAGGGCCTGGTCGTCCGCGATCAGCACGGTGACCGCGTCGGGCGGCGTCGCCGAGGCGCTCTCCATGGCGAGACCGTAGTCGCTGCACGGCGGCTTCGGCATCACCCCGCGGTGGCAGCGCGGAATCGCCCCGCGGGGTGACGTCGGCCTCATGGGCCCGGGTTACGATCCGCACATGGAGAAGGAACGGCGCCTCTGGCCCGACCTGCTGCCTGTCGTCTTGCTGACAGCGCTTGGCGTCTTCATCACCCAGAGCCCGTCGAACGGCGACGCCGGCATCGTCAGCACCCTGCTGGTCCCGCTCGTCACCGTGCCGGTCTTCTGGTGGCGGCGAGCACCCCTGGCCGCGGCTATCGCCCTTTCGGCCGGCATGGTCCTGAGCGGCATTCCAACCTTCGACCAGATCCGCTGCGGCTTTGCCTTCCCGGCAGCGTTCCTCGTCCTATTCGGCCTCGGGTCACGCGACACGCGGAATCGCGGCCTGATCGGCCTCGGCGCCGTCGCGGCGGGGATGGTGTTCATCATGTTCACGGATCCGCAGATCGACATCGGCGGCGCATTCATCCTGGTCCTCGCTGCGGGTGTTTGGGGCGCTGGCCGCTTCTTTCAGTCCCGGACGGAGGCGGCGGCTGAGCTCAGCGAGCGCACGCGGGACCTCCAGCGGACACGCGAGGAAACGGCGCAGGTCGCTGCCGAGGTCGAGCGGGCCAAGGTGGCTGCCGATCTGGACGTGGCCGCCCGAGATCGGATCAGGGCGGTCGTCCAGATGGCACGCGAGGGCGAGGAGGCCGCCCAGGGGTCACCGGAGGACTTCCAGAGGATCGAGCGCGAGGGCCGCGAGTCGCTCAACCGGATGCGTGAGCTGCTCGGCGTGCTCCGCAGCGACGTGCGGGACACGTCGCCTCGCCCGACCCTGGCTCAGCTCGAGACTCTGCTGGAGCGCGCCCGAGCCGGCGGACGAGCGGTCGAGCTGCGGGTAGAGGGTCAGCGCCGGCCGCTGCCCACTGGAGTCGAGCTGGCGGCTTACCGCGTCATTCAGCACGCGCTCGAGGCCTTCGGCGTTGCGAGCGGAGAGGCGGCGACCGTGAGCCTGCGATATGGCGGGTCGGACCTGGAGCTCGAGGTCACGGGTCCCACCCCTACCGACAAGCGCGAGGCCTCGGCTCTCGACGCGGCTCGTGAACGGGTCAACGCGCAGGGCGGGTTCTTCATCGCCACACCGGAGTCGGAAGGCCGGACACTGTTGCGCGCCGAGCTGCCTTTGGCCGTTCCAAGTGGCTAACGCGGTCCTGATCCCCATCTGCGGTCTCGCCTACGTCTGCGGGCGCTACCTGTCGCCCCTTCTCGGAGCGGGCATCTGCGCGGCGATCCTGACCGGGGGCATCGTCGCTGCGGGAAGCGAGAGCGTCGTCCCGTTCGTCCTCGTGACGGCGGTGCCTTGGACCGCCGGGGCGGCGGTTCGCTCCCGTCAGGGGTTGCTCGATTCGCTGCGGCGGCGAACCGGAGAGCTCGAGGCGGAGCGAGACACCCTGGCCAGGCTCTCGGTGCAACGCGAGCGCGCCCGCATCGCCCAGGAGCTGCACGACATCGTCGCTCACCATCTGGCCGTGATCGTCGTGCAGGCGGGCGCGGGCCGCATCGCTCCCGGCGAGTCCGCCGATGCCACGGAGCGCTTTGTGCGCATCCGGCAGTCCGGCGAGCAGGCGCTGTCGGAGATGGAGCGCCTGGTGGACCTGCTCCAGGCGGACGAGGACCCAGAGGCGCATCGGATCGAAGTGCTGCTCGACCAGGCCCAGGCCGCGGGACTCAGGCTGAGCGCCGCCCCGCTCCCGGCGGATCTGTCCCTCTCACCGGAAGCGGAGAGGCTCGCGTATCGCGTCGTGCAGGAGGGACTGACCAACGCGATGAAGCACGCCCCGGGATCGGAGGTGCGCCTGCGCGTCTCCGCCGGCGGCGGCGAGCTCGAGATCGAGCTTTTCAACTCGGGCGGGGAAGAGCCCTCGAGCCTGGCCCAGACCGGGGCAGGACTTGGACTGCGCGGCCTCCGGGAGCGGCTCGAGGGGCTTGGGGGGAGCCTCGAAGCGGCCCCCGAGCGCAACGGCTGGCGCCTGCACGCCGCTATCCCGCTGGTGTAGCCCCTTCCTCGCCTACCCCCAGGGGATGAGACGAAGTTCGTCTTGTGAGGGTACGAAGCGGGGACCGATGGACGGTTGACTGGCCGGGTCAATCCACCACCGATGGAGGCGCATGATGGAACTGATTCTCGCTGTTGTCGGAGCCGGGCCGATCGGCTTCTTCACCAAGAGCCGGCGGATGGGGTTGATCGTCTATCTCGTCGCCTGGGCGATCGTCTTCCCGATCCAGACCGTGGTCGTGTTCAGCGAAGACAGCAGCTTCGACCCGCTCTACCTGGTCTTCAACGCCGTGATCCTTTGCGGAGGCATCGGCCTGAACCGTCTCGGCTCGGTCCTCCGCGAAAGGCGCGCCGCGAAGCAAGAAGTCGCGACGCAGGCGGCCTGATGCAGGGGCGGCGCCGGCAAGTACACCCATCTCCTGAGGTGGCTCAGGCCCCGGTGCCGCCGCTGGGCCCACGGGGCCGCTTGCGCCCCTTCGCGCAGCGGCTCTTGCCGCCCTTCCGCTTCTTGCACCTCGCCTTCGCATAGCGCTTGATCCGCTTCTGCACGGCGGCCGTGATCTGCGGGATCAGGGGGATCATCGCCCCGCCCGGGCAGGCGGTGAGGCCGAGGGTGGTGTGGCCGACGATCCGTGGGACCGTGATCGCGGTGCCCGCCCGGTAGCGGCTCTCCGAGCCGCCCGCGGAGGTGAGCTGAACGGCCCCGGTGACCGGATAGGCGCGGTTGACGGCCATCTTCCAGGCGAGGAAGCGGATGATCGAGCGCTGAGCTTCCGGCGTCGGCGCCTCGCTGGTGTGATCGCCGATAGAGGCGATCGAGGTGGTCTGCGAGTTGAACCCCTGCGCCTGAGCCCCGACCACCGGGCGCTTCAGTCCGCCGGCGCGGCCCTCATAGAGGGTCCCGTAGCGGTCGACGAGCGCGTTGTAGCCGATGTCGTTCCAGCCGTTGCCGTAGACGTGGAAGCGGCAGATGCCGAGCACGATCGAGGGTGCCTCCTCGGGCGTGTAGTCGTTGGCGTTCACGGTGTGGTGGATCACCGCCGCCTGGACGGTGCCGTACTCCGCCGGACCCCGCGGCGGGCACCCGCCGCTCGCGAGATCGGCGCCCCAGGCCGCCCGGCTGACGATCAGCGGCTTCGGCGCGAGCGCCTGGGCGACGGGGGTCGAGGCGACCGAGATGAAGGCCGCGTTGATGGCCCGGCGCGCCGAGTTGAGCAGGTTGCTGGCGAAGCCTCCCGCGGTTCCCGAGACGTTGACGAAGTGCAGCCGACCGCGTGGCTTGAAGGCCGCGCGGACCTGCGCCTGATCAGCGCCGCCGACGTAGATCGGCGTGCCGTCCTCCTGCTCCACCCAGTTCGTCCACCTGCCGCCGTCATCGCTCACCCTGATTTGGACAGTCCGCATCTCCCGCGCGACCCCGACGAGGTCGAAGCGGTGTGGCGCCTCGACGGGCGGTGAGATCCAGCGCGACGGCTTCTCCCGAGGGTGCGCGGCCCTGGCCGCCGCCACCGCCGTGGCCGAGATCCGCTTCGCCTTCGGAATCCCGCGCTCGAAGTCAACCCCGCCGGCCAGATAAGGCCGCAGCGACAGCGCGGGCGCGGCCACCCAGGCGAAACCGCCCAACAGCGCCAGGCAGACCAACCCCACTAAACGGGTTGCGCTGGCGCGCACCCTCGCACAACACCTCCGCATGCTTCGGGAACACGCGACCACCCTCACGGTTTCTGTGGCGCCGGCCTGATCCCCGGCCCTGCAAGGAATCGCGCGGCTACGGAAGGACGATCGGAATGGCCTGCTCGGGGCCGTTGCCGCGGTAGGTGTCGCGGAAGTTCCGGATCACGTCCAGGACGGTCTCGTTGTAGTGCGGGCAGACCACCTCGTTTTGCCAGGCGGTGACGGCGACGTCGTAGGGCATGGCCGGGTCGGGGAAGAGCAGCATCCCGTCCGGGTCCTCGTCGAAGACCCCCTTCAGCGCCAGCTGCTGCTCCTCGGGCAGGCTCGGCTTGTAGTGGATCTCGATCCGCCCGTGCTCCATCGCGTGCACCATGTCGCGAATGTTCATTCCCGGGTGATTGGGGTCGCTGGGGATAGGGGTCTTGTATGCCCCATCGTCGATCGGGACCGGGTTGTGGTTGCCCGAGGTGGGAGGCACGGTCTTGTACTCGACCGGGGTCGAGTTGGGGACGTGCGTCCTTCCCTCGTCGGGAAGGTTCAGCTTCAGCTCGCAGCCGGCCTGCTGTGCCGAGATCTTGAGATCGGCGAACTTGATTGGCGGCGGGGTGGTGCCCTCCCGGCAGTCGGGCTCGAGTCCCTTGGTGCTGCCGCCTGACGCCTTGATGTGCGCGTTGCTGCAGGCATCCACGCCGCCCCCACCGCCACCGCCGCTCGCGATCACGGCCACCAGGCCGGCGAGCACGGCAGCGGCCAGGACGCCTGCCACGACGTAGCCGGCGATCAGCCGCCCGCGGCCTCGTGACTGGGCCGCTCGCTCAGCGGCGAGCCGCTGCTGGCGCAGGCGCTCCTTCTCTTCCTTTCGACTGGCCATCGGGGAGCGGAGAGGCTAGCGGCTGGGATTCAAGCTTCGCTTAGGGTTGATCCCGCGGCGGTTTTTGTGGCCGCCGTATCTGTGGCCGGCTTGCCCTCCCAGACCTCTTCAAGGAAGCGCGCGAGCTCGCCGTCGAGCCTCTTCGGGCTGATTCGCCACTCGAGGATCGAGTTGGCCTCGATCAGGCGTGCGTTCGGGAGCTCCTCAGCCAGCATGCCGGCGTCCGAGAAGGGGTGCAGCGGGTCCGCGTGATGGCCGATGACCAGGGTCGGCTGCTCCATCTGGACGCGGAACTGGTGGTGGGGCGCCGATGAGCCCAGGAAGAGCCCCTCGAGGATGGCCTCGGACGGGGCGGGATCCTGCCTGATCCAGTCGAGCCCGATGTCGAGCAGCTGGTTGCTGCGCGGGATCCGCCTGGCGCCGGCCGCCACCATCTTGAGGAGAGGCTCGCCGAAGCGCAGCCCGACCATGATCGGCGTGAAGATCACCGCCGCGGCCAGCAGCGCGTTGTCGAGCACCGGCATCTCGACCATCATCGCCTTCACCCGCTTGGGCTCCAGGTAGGCCAGCTCGAGCGACACGTTGGCGCCCAGCGAGGTGCCGCCGATGACCGCGTCCTTCAGGTCGAGGTGGTCGAGCAGGGCCTCGATCTGGCGCGCGAAGAAGGTCATCGAGTACTGCGACATCTCCGAGGGCCGGTCGGAGCGTCCGTGACCGAGCAGGTCGACGGTGATCACCCGGTTGCCCCGCGCCGCCATCTCCGGGCCGAGCCGATCGAACATCCGGCGGTTCATCAGAAGCCCGTGGATCAGGATGAGCGGCCGCTCGCCCGCCCCGTACTCGTCGTAGGAGATGCGGTTTCCGTTGTAGTCGAACTCAGGCATGCGACGGATGAGTCTAGGGACGCTTCAGGTCGCCCGGACCGCGGCCGGCTCCTCAGCCGGTCCCGTTTCTTCCCATGGCTTCAGAGCCTGGAGAGCGGCCAGGATCGCCCGCGTGGCGGGCCAGCGGTTGAGCGCGTAGAAGTGGATGCCGGGTGCGCCCGCGCGAAGCAGGTCCGCGCACTGCTGAGCCGCATACGCCACGCCCAGCCCGAACTCGGCCCGCTCGTCCCCGTCGGCCGCCTCCATGGCCGCGGCGAGCGGCTCCGGGATTCTCGCCTCGCAGAGCTCCGCGATGCGCGCGATCTGCTGGTAGCGGGTCATAGGCATGATGCCCGGGATGATCGGCACGTCGATTCCCGCGGCGCGGGCGGCGGGCACGAAGTCGAAGTAGGAGCGGTTGTCGTAGAAGAGCTGGGTGATCAGGAAGGTGGCGCCGTTGTCCACCTTGGTCTTCAGGTAGGCGATGTCGGCCTCGAGGTTGGGTGCCTCGGGATGGACCTCCGGGAAGCAGGCGCCGCCTATTGAGATCTCGGGGCGCCTCTCGGAGATCAGGCCGGCCAGCTCGGAGGCGCTGCCGAGGCCACCGTCGGGCTGAACGAAGTCGGTCTGCCCGCGCGGTGGGTCACCGCGGAGGGCCAGGATGTTCTCGATCCCCGCGTCGGCGATCCGATCGACCATCCCCTGCAGGGCGTCGGTCGTCTCGCCGACGCAGCTCAGGTGGGCCATCGCCTCGACCCCGTATTCATCGTGGATCGCGCGGGTGATCTCCACGGTTCCCTCGCGGGTCGCGCCGCCGGCCCCGTACGTGACCGAGAAGAAGCTCGGCCCGAGCTGACTGAGGACCTCCACGGTCTCGAACAGGGTCTCGCGACCCTCCTCGGTCTTGGGCGGGAAGAACTCGACCGAGAAGACCGGCCGCGTCGACCCCAGGATCTCGTCGATTCTCATCCAAGCAAGGGTATTGAGCGCTGCGTAGAGTCGGGGCCAGTGCCCTTTCACGTCGAGATCAGCCGGGGCTTCCGGCATGCGCGCGTCTTCAACGTCGACGAGGAGGAGCTGCGCACGAAGGTTCTTGATCCGTGGGTCCGGGGGCGCGTGATCGTCCTGGGCGACAAGGACTGGGAGCCGAAGGACTGCAAGCTGGTGATCCTCGAGGGGCCGGAGCTTGCCGACACGGACCTCGCGATGGGGCGAGGGTGGTCGAACGCGCAGAACAGCGCCGAGAACGTCACCCGCCGGCTGGTCGACGAGGCGCTGGCGCCGTCGGCCGCTCGGGTCGTCGCGATCATCGCCGAGAGCGACTCGGGAGAGGAGGCGATCGCTCGGCTGCTCGAGGCTGTTGGGCTCCAGACGGCCCCGTGGAGCGAGGTCCGCGGGCGGATCCTTGGCGAACGGCCCGCGAACGGCGCGCCCGCCTATGCCGCCGTGCTCGCGTTCGAGACGCCCACGCCGCCGGGTTCCTGGCTCTTCGACGCCGGTCTTGCGCGCGGAGCCCTGGGGAGAATGGCGATCGTCGCCCAGGTCGGGGACAGCGGCATCCCCGTGGAGCTCGCCGGCGTGGACGTGATCCGGCTCGATCCGGATGACGAGGCGTCGGCGCGAGCGCTCGGGGACCGCCTTACTTAGCCGCTTCGATCTTCTCCGCGACCCGCTGGACAATGCCCGGCTTCGCGAACCTGACCTCGGTGCCGCGGGCGACCGCGATGACCGGCGTGTTGGCGGTTTCGATCGCGTAGCCGGCGCGCGCGCTCAGGTTGAGGTGGCCCTTGGGCGAGGCGGGGGAGGAGCCGACCACCAGGAGGTCCGTGCCCTCGCGGCGGTCGGCGACCGTCGCGCCGAGCGCGTCGGCCAGCCCCTTCGCCGTCTCGAACGCCGACTCATCGCCGTCGTCTTCGGGCAGCACGCCGACGCTGTTGATCGTGTGCACCCGGTTGCGGAAGCCGGCCGGGGCGACGGCGACCGCGACGGGGCCGCCGGTCAGCATCCGCTGCGCGGAGGTCCCGGGCATCACGGCGCCCTCGGCGGTCCGGTAGTCGGAGCCGAAGACGATCAGGTCGGCCTTCTCGGTCTCGGCGAGCTCCCAGAGCCCGGCGCCGGTCGATGCGTGCACGACCACGCGCCGCTGGATGTTCTCGTCACCGAGAGCCTCGGCGCCGTGTCGGAGCAGCTCCTCGGCCTCCCGCTCCTCGAGCGCCTCGCGCGCCTGGTCCGGCTGCTGCGTGTGGCGCACGTAGGCGAGCGAGATCTCGCCGCCGAGCTCGCTGAGCAGACGGCCCAGGGCGAGTGCGTCGCGGTCGTTGTCGGTGTCGTCGTAGGAAACGATGATCTTGGCCACTTGGGGATCTCCTGTTCGCGAGGTCTTGGCTTGCGCTTTCGAAGTTCGAGCGAATGGTCCACGCTCCTTCGCATTAGCACAAGCACTATTGGTGATCGATAGGATTAGGAGCACTAATGCTGGGTGTCCAGAGGCTCAGGGTGCTGCGCGAGGTGATCGCCCAGGGGTCCTTCTCCGAGGCGGCGAGCGCCTTGAACTACACGCAGTCCGCCGTCTCCCAGGCGATCGCCACCCTCGAGTCCGAGGCCGGGGTGCCGCTGCTCGACCGCGACCGCCGCGGTGTCCGCCCGACGACCGCCGGCGAGCGGCTCAGCGAGCACGCGGGGCGGATCCTGGCCCAGCTCGACGCCGCCGAGACGGAGCTCGGCGCGATCGCCGGGATCAAGGGCGGCGAGCTGCGCATGGCCTCGTTCCCGACGGCGGGGGCGACCCTGATGCCGCTGGCGATCGCCTCCTTCCGCTCGACGCACCCGGACGTCGCGCTGAGCCTCGTTGAGGGGGAGCCAGAGGAGCTGATCCCGCGCCTGCGCGAGGGAGAGTTCGACCTCGGCCTGATCTTCGAGTTCGAGGGGACCGGGCAGCTCGGACCCGGCCTGCGCGGTGCGCCGCTGTTTGAGGATCCGATGAAGCTCGCGCTGCCCAAGGGCCACCGGCTCGCCCGCAAGGACGAGGTCACGCTCGAGGACCTGACCGACGAGGCCTGGGTGCAGACGTCCGAGGCGAGCGCCTGTGCGCGCCACGTGGTGCGGATCTGCCGCGCGGCCGGCTTCGAGCCGCGAGTCTCGTTCGAGTCCGACGACTACCTGACCGTCCAGGGTCTGGTGGCCGCCGGGGTGGGCGTCGCGTTGATCCCCCAGCTCGCTCTCTCGCAGACGGTCAGTTACGACATCGCCGTCCGCGAGCTCGATCCGAGTGGCCCCATCCGGCACGTCGTGGCCGCTACGCCGGGCAGCGGGGTCTCGCTGCCGGCCGCGGCCGCGATGCTCGACATTCTTCGAGATACGGCAGCGAGATACCGGGATGGCTTCGCCACCTAACGGGTTGCTCCTCGGCTTCGCCTGCGGAGCACCCTCGCGTCGAAAACGACCGACGCCCCCACCTTGCGGCGGGGGCGTCGGCACGGCGTTGCTGTGGATGTGGCGTTAGCCCGCCTGCGCTCCTGACGGATAGGCCAGGGACGGGACGTCCGAGGGGTAGACCTCGTGCCCGTGCACGGCGATGTCGCCTTCCTCCATCTCTTCCTCGGTCATCCGCAGCGGCACGAACAGTCCCACCAGCTTGAGCAGGATGAACGTACCAAGCGCGGAGAACCCGATCACCCAGAGAGCGGTGACCAGCTCGTCCTTGAACAGCTCGGCGTTCCCACCGTTGAAGATGCCCGCGATTCCGGGCAGGTCCGTGGCCCCGCCGCCCGTCGCCGCGTACACGACGATGTTCGGGTCGGCGAAGAAGCCGAGCAGCAGGCCGCCGAAGAGGCCGGCGAACCCGTGGGTGTAGATGACGCCCAGGGTGTCGTCGACGTTCCGGAACGGCCGGACGCGGCTC
>JBKPTM010000034.1:0-1862 GCA_046765935.1 Actinomycetota bacterium
GCGGGCATGGAGGTGATCTACACGGGCCTCCACCAGACGCCCGAGCAGATCGCCGAGACCGCGATCCAGGAGGACGCCGACGCCGTCGGGCTCTCGATCCTCTCGGGCGCCCACATGACCCTGGTTCCGCGGGTCGTCGAGTTGCTCACCGAGCAGGGTGCCGGCGACGTGGTCGTCACGGTCGGCGGCACGATCCCCGCCGACGACATCCCCGAGCTCAAGAAGCTCGGGGTCGCGGAGGTGTTCACGCCCGGCGCGCCCACCGACGAGATCGTCGAGTTCGTCGAGCGGGCCGTGGCCGGGCGCGAAGAGGCCTCCGCGGCGAGCTAGCTCCTTCTCAATACCCCCCGCCGCCGTAGGCGCCGCCGGATGAGCCGGACGACGACCCGGTGGTCGTGCTCGCTGAGGGTGCGGCCTTGCCCGAGGCGGTCGCCGCGGTCCAGAGGAAGTTGGTCCCTCCGAAGCTGTCGCGGAAGCCGTTGCCCGTGGCCTGACCGGGGCCGTCCTCGACGAACGTGTAGAGCGGCATGCCACCCAAGGTGACCTGGCTCGACCCGTCGGGTCGCTTGGTGGTCTCGAGCTTCGCCTGGACGGCGGAGTCGTCGGAGGTGGGCTGTCCCGAGCTCGGCGCTGCGAGCGGGACCCACTCGGTCAGGCACTGACCGGTGCACGCGATCTTCGAGCCGGTGTCCATGTCATTCGTGTAGAGGACCTTTCCGCTCGAATCGACGAGGGCATTGCTCAGGCCCGACACCGACTGTGTCGAGACCGTCTGGCCGCCCCCGCCCGTCGTAGCGGCGCTTGCATTGTCGTTGGAGTTGTTGCTGCTCCCGCCGCACGCCGCCAGGCCGATGGCGACCAGTGCCATCGCGGCGACCGTGAGCAGGGGAGCTCGTCTGAGGTTCATCACTATTCCTTTGCTTCGTGTCGTCCCCAATCTGGCGAGTAGTACGACTCCGGCGGTGAGCTGGATTGAATGGGCATGGACACCCAATCCGAACCTCGTCACTAGCCGTACATTCCTGATGTGGACCCTTCCGATGAGGCCCTGCTCGCCGGCTTCGCGACCGGTGACCCGGCTCCGGCCGCGGCGTTCGTGCGCCGCTTCCAGGGGCGCGTCTATGGCCTCGCGCTGACGATCGTCCGCCAGCCCGCGATCGCGGAGGAGGTCGCGCAGGAGACGTTCGCCCGCGTATTCCGGCACGCCGGCAACTACGACGCCCGTAAGGGGCGGGTGTCGACCTGGCTGCTGTCGATCGCCCGCAACCTGGCGATCGACGTGACCAGGATGCGACGGCTCGATCCGGTTGACCCCGAGGTGATCGCCGCGGAGGTCTCGCTCACCTCGCAGGAGCCGCCGGCTGACGAGATGGGCCTGCAACCCGACGAGCGCGAGCAGCTGCGCTCGGCGATAACCGATCTGCCCGACGATCAGAAGCGCGCCCTGGTCCTGGCCGCCTACATGGGGCGGACCGCCCGCGAGATCTCAGATCTCGACGACGTGCCACTCGGCACCGTAAAGACCCGGATCCGGACGGCGATGCTCAAGCTCCGTGACGAGCTCGAGGTGAGTCAGTGATGGAGCAGCGCTGCGAGGAAATCCGTGAGATGGCTCCCGAACTGGCCCTGGGCATCGTCGAGGGCGAGGAGCGCGGCCGCGCCCTCGAGCACCTCGCCGACTGTCCGGACTGCCGCCGGCGGCTCGAGGAGCTCACCGAGGTCGCAGACGAGCTGCTGCTGCTCGTTCCGCACCGAGAGCCCCCCGTCGGCTTCGAGTCCGAGGTCCTGCGACGGGTGCTGCCGGCCCCGAAGCCTCGACGCCGCCGGCGCCTACAGCTCGTCTTCGCCCCGGCCGCCGCGGC
>JBKPTM010000035.1:0-2058 GCA_046765935.1 Actinomycetota bacterium
CGAACCGATGCGCGCCGCAGCCGGCTGATGGTCCGCCGCCGCCACGCTCATGGTGCCGGCCGCGTGCTGCTCTCGCTGGGCCGCTCCAAGGGCGTGCTCTGGTCGAACGCGCTCACCGACTCCATCGCCCACGTGACGATCGTCCAGCCGAGCTCGGGCAATCCCGATGCCACCATCGTCGGCGTCGGCCGGCGTCATCCGAAGCGCTTCCATCAGCGGGGTCCACGCGGCGGCGGGAACCACCGTTTCTGATCTCCTGGGCGTAGGGTGTCCTCAAACCAGACGTAGGGAGGTGAATCATGAGGAAGCTCGTCCTGCCCGCCGTCCTCGCGCTCGCGCTCGTGCTGCCGGCCCAGGCGGCGGCGAAGACCAAGCACTACACCGGCACGGTCGCCCCGAGCGGCACAATCAACTTCAAGGTCGCGCAGAAGCGCCACTCGAAGGTGAAGCGGGTGACCGGTTTCAGCTTCTTCGGCGTTCCGGTCACATGCGCGGACGGAGCCCACACGGCCCGGGGCTTCGTCAGCTTCCCGGTGCTGCTCAAGAAGGGGAAGTTCAACATCTTCGCCTCGAGCAGCGTCACGGGCGCCACTCTGGAGGTACACGGCAACCTGGCCGCCGGAACGATCCATCTCTCGGGCAACACTGCGATCGAACCGAGCGGGACGGGGACGAACTGCGACTCGGGCGTCCTCAACTGGACCGCCCATCGGGGCTAGGAACTAGGTCCAGCCGGCCGGTGGGGTGAACGCGCCGAGCGGGGGCTCGGGATAGCCGACGGCGCGGTAGAGCGTCCCACTCGGCTTCGCGAGCAGCCAGCGCGAGCCCCTCCGCTCGAGGTAGATCACGTCGTCCTCGACCGACACGTACTTGCGATCCGAGAAGTGATGGGTGACCGTCGCGCTCATCCGGGCGCGGCCGTCGCCCAGGTCCTCGGGCTTCACCTCGACAAGGGTGGTCTTCCGCCAAGCCGGAGCGCCGCCGGGTGGCGCCGTACCCAGCGATGCCGCGAGGGACGAGCGGCAGCCGCCGCGCCGCTTCGGGAGACGGCTGAGGTCGAGGCTCCCGGGCGCGAGCAGGGCGCAGACTCGTGCGGCGTCGTGACGGTCGAGAGCCCTGATGTAGCCCGCCACGGCAGCGACCGCCGTCGAGCGGTCCTCGCCCGAGAGCTCCCCGCTCGAGCTCGGTCCCTCGGGCTGGGCCTCCGGGCTCGCCTCGGTCGCGCCGGGCCCCTCGGCCTGCTCCTCGGTGGTGTCCGGGGGCTCGACCGCGCCCGAGGGAAGCTTGCCATTGACCCCGCCCTCTCCCACGCCGAAGGGGGCGGTCGTGGTGGTGGCCGAGTGGGTCCCTTCGGCATTCCCCGACCCGCCCCCGCAGCCGGCCAGTGCGAGCGCCGCCGACGCGATGAGGATCGCCGCGGTTTTCATCGCAAAGAGGCTAGGGAGCCAACGGGGTTCCGTCGGCGGCGGTTCATAGGCTCCAACCCAGTGCCGACCGCTGCTACCCTCGCCGCCCGGTCCTGAGTCAGTTGCGACCCGAGCCCGCCTCCCCCTACGACCAGGCGAAAGACGAGCCGCCGATGGCGCACTTGAAGCCCGTCCCAGACCTCGAGCCAGAGCCCTCCGGCAAGGGCGAGGGCAAGCCCTCGATCGCAGAGCTCGAGCGCTGGGCGACCGTGCTCCGCATGCACTGCGTACGGATGATGGCGGTGGCCAAGTCGGGGCACCTCGACAGTTCCCTCTCGGCGGCCGACATCGTCACCGCCCTCTACTACCGGGTCCTCCGCCACGACCCCCAGAACCCGGACTGGCCCGAGCGCGATCGCTTCGTCCTCTCAAAGGGCCACGCGGCGCCGATCCAGTACGCGGCGCTCGCCGAGCACGGCTACTTCCCGGCCGACGATCTGATGGGCCTCCGCCAGATCGGATCGCATCTCCAGGGGCATCCGGACATGACGCGGACCCCGGGCATCGAGGTCTCGACCGGTTCGCTCGGCCAGGGCCTCTCGATGAGCGTCGGCATCTGCCTGTCTCTGCGGCTTGACGAGCTCTCGGACAC
>JBKPTM010000036.1:0-8697 GCA_046765935.1 Actinomycetota bacterium
ATCCTGGCCTGCTCGGGATGGCGCAAGTCGATCTTCTTCATCTGGGCTGAGAAGCTGCTCAGAGGACCAAAGGTCCGACGGATGCGAAGGAAGTTGAGGACCAGGAGCGCGATAAGCGCGACGCTGAGGACGGCGAGCTCGCCAACGCGAATCGGCGCGCTCACGGTCACTGGTGTCACCACCAGCAAGACGAAGATCACCACCAAAAGTGCCGTGCTTGAGATGAGCGCTCGATCGACCATGGAGAAACGGGCTCGCCGTGGATCCCTTTCGGTCACGCGGATAACGAAAGCACGGCCCACCGTCCTGCGGGGGAGAAGGCGCCAATTAGTGGTGGGCGCCCTTCGGTCACAGCTTCGGTCCTCATGAGCCCCTGGCAAATGGGGCGAAATGGTCATTCGCGGAGCTCCGGCCGGGTTGGGGCTTATGCCCCATGGCCTTGCCCCGCTTGACGATCGACACTGATCGGTGACGGCATCGAGCCGCCTCTTAGGTCAGGTGAAAGGAACGAGATGAACGGACTAGGCCAGACTTTCGTCATTGTCGGCGCCGGTTTGGCCGGGGCCAAAGCAGCCGCCGCTCTTCGAGGAGAGGGCTTCGACGGCCGAGTGATCCTGATCGGCGACGAGTCCGAGCGTCCCTACGAGCGGCCACCGCTCTCCAAGTATTACCTTCGCGGCGAGCTCAAGAAGCGGCCATACGTGCATCCCGAGGGCTTTTATGCCGGGCACGAGATCGAGCTCTGGACCTCCACTCGAGTTTCAGGCATTGACCCGGGCCTACGAGAACTGCTGCTCGAGGGCGACCACCGCTTGGGCTATGACCGACTCTTGCTCGCTACCGGCGCGCGGCCTCGCCGCCTTGACGTAGCCGGCGCCGATCTTGACGGAATTCACTACCTGCGCAGCGTCGCCGACTCCGAGCGAATCGGCGAGAGGATTGAAAGCGGTCAACGCCTGGTCGTAGTTGGCTCGGGCTGGATCGGTGCCGAAATCGCAGCCTCTGCTCGTCAGAAGGGGTGCGAGGTGACGATGCTTGAAATGGCTTCGCTCCCGCTGGAGCGGGTGGTTGGCCCCGAGGTCGGGCGTATCTATCTCGATCTGCACCGGGATCACGGAGTTGAGTTCCTGCCCGAGACCACCGTCGAGCGTTTCGAAGGAAACGGCTCGGTTGAACGTGTGATCACCCGCGACGGTGCCTCCATCGAGACCACGTTCGTTGTTGTCGGAATCGGCGTCGCCCCGCGAACAGGCTTGATCGAGCATGCGGGTCTACGAGTGAACAACGGTGTTGTGGTCGACGAGAAACTCGAGACCAGCGCACCCGGTGTCTACGCCGCTGGCGATGTTGCCAACGCTCGCCACCCCTTCTATGGCCGGCACATTCGCGTCGAGCACTGGGCCAACGCCCTCAATCAAGGTCCGGCCGCGGCCAAGAACATGCTCGGCATGGCCGAGCCCTATGAGGAGTTCCCGTACTTCTTCTCCGATCAGTACGAGACCGGCATGGAGTATTCCGGCTATGCGAGCGACTGGGACGAGGTCGTCTTCCGCGGTGCTGTGGGCGACCGCGAGTTCGTTGCCTTCTGGCTCAAGGACGAGCGTCTCGTCGCCGGCATGAACATGAACGTCTGGGACGTCAGCGATCCAATTCGAGAGTTGATTCGCTCGCGGCGCCGGCTTGATCCCCGGCAGCTAGCCGACCCGGACACCCTGCTCGCAGGGCTGCTCGAACCCGAGCTCGAGGCCAACGATGAAGATGAGGAAGAGAGACTGGCCCTGGGCGCCTGGGCCTCGGAAGGCGGATCGCTGTGAACAGGCTGCAGCATCTCCAAGCCGCCGGGGTCTCGGTCTGGCTCGACGATCTCTCCCGGGATCTACTCGAACGAGGCACGTTGATGCGACTGGTCCAGGAGGTCGCCGTCACCGGGGCCACTTCCAACCCGACGATCTTCGCCAAGGCGATCACCGCCTCCGACCGCTACGACGGCCAAATCCGGCGCGCCGTCGAGTCTGGTTTCAACGACCCGCAAGAAATCTTCTTCGAGCTCGCCCTGGATGATGTCCGCCGCGGCGCCGACATCCTGCGCGCGGTCTATGAGCTCAGCGATGGGCGCGACGGATTCGTCTCGTTCGAGTGCACGCCCGACCTAGCCGACGATGCCGAGGCGACAGTGGCACAGGCACTGGAGATCCGAAATCGGCTGGATGTGCCGAATGTCTTGATCAAGGTCCCTGCCACTGACGCTGGGATCACCGCGATCGAGGAGTTGACGGCGCGGGGCGTCGGAGTCAACGTGACCCTGCTCTTCTCGCTCCAGCGATACGAGCAGGCGATGCGCGCCTACTGGGACGGTCTAGAGCGGCGCCGGAGCGCCGGCGAGTCACTCGCCGATGTCTACTCGGTCGCATCCTTCTTCATTTCGCGAGTTGACTCGGCCGTCGACCCCCAGGTCGGACCAGGCTCTCCTCTGCGAGGGCGAATCGCGATCGCCAACGCCCAGCACGCTTACGCTCGCTACCTCGAGAGCTTGGGAACGTTCCGCTGGAAGAGGCTTGAGGCGAATGGAGCCCGACCACAGCGGCCACTCTGGGCGAGCACCGGGACCAAGAACACGATCTACTCCGACGTCCGCTACGTCCAAGAGCTGATCGGTCCTGGGGTGATCAACACGATGCCCATGGAGACGATGCGGGCCTTCCTTGGCCATGGCGACGTCGGCGCCTCGATGGGTCAGGATCTCGGTGCTCCCGCGCAGCTTCTTCGCGAGCTCGCCGAAGCGAACGTCGACCTCGGCGCCATCACCCAGGAGCTCGAGCGCCGAGGGGTCGACTCGTTCCGCGACTCGTATCGCGACGTGTTGAGCTGCATCGACGCGAAGGCATCCGAACTGACTGTCGACCGCGCGCATGTCCGTGTCTAGCGCCACTGCCAACGGGCATCGCAGATCTGCCGTCTTGGAGGCCACTGCGCCGGATCTGCACGCCGTTCCGGACCGCCCCGTCTTAGACCTCGAGGCCGCCGAGCGGGCCGCTGGCGATCTCTTACTCGCACTGGGTGCCGATCTCGAGTCTGCGGGTCTACGCGAGACACCGAGACGGATCGCCGGTGCCTATGCGGAGTTGCTGACCCCCTCGCCGTTCAGTGCCACCACCTTCCCCAACGACGAGGGCTATGACGAGCTGGTCGTCGTTCGGGACATCCCGTTTCAGTCGCTGTGTATGCACCACCTGTTGCCCTTCCATGGCGTTGCCCACGTCGGCTATCTGCCCGACGAGCGGATCATCGGCCTGTCGAAGTTCGGCCGCGTCGTTGATCTCTATGCCCGCGATCTGCAACTCCAAGAACGCCTCACAACCCAAGTGGCGGATTGGATCAACGAGCAGCTGGCCCCGCGAGGAGTCGGCGTGATCATCGAGGCCACTCACCTCTGCATGTCTTTGCGCGGAGTGCAGAAGGCCGGGTCGCGAACAGTCACCTCGGCCCTGCGTGGGTCGGTTGAAGAGGACCCGAGGACTCGGCAGGAATTTCTTAGCCTGGCCGCGAACTAGCGGCCAAGTCGTCCGCCCAGAAATAGCGCGGTGGCTAGCCTTCGACTGCCTTGATCAGCACGAACCAATTCAAGAACGGCACCCACATCGACGTCGACGGAACGGTCTTCCGCATCGTCGAGTTCCAGCACGTCAAGCCGGGCAAGGGCGGCGCCTTCGTGCGCTCGAAGCTGAAGCGGGTCGACGACGGCGCCGTGATCGACAAGACCTTCAAGGCCGGTGAGAAGTTCCGCCCGGTCCGCACCGAGACGCGGAAGATGCAGTTCCTCTACGACTCGGGTGACGCGGCCGTCTTCATGGACAACCAGAGCTACGACCAGGTGGAGATCCCGAAGTCGGTCGTCGGGGACGCGCTGCGCTGGGTGCCGCCGAATTCCGACGTCGACCTGCTCTTCGTCGACGAGCGGGCGGCGGGGGCCCAGGCGCCGAGCGCCGTCGACCTGGCGGTCACCCAGACCGATCCCGGTCTCAAGGGCGACACCGCCTCCGGCGGGGGCACCAAGCCGGCGACGCTCGAGACCGGCGTCACGGTCCAGGTCCCGCTCTTCATCGAGCAGGGCGAGAGGGTTCGGGTCGACACCCGCAGCGGCGAGTACGTGTCGCGTGCGTAGGTCCGAGCAACGTCGCGACGCCGTCTTCGCGCTCTACCAGCACGAGATCACAGGCAGGCCGCTCGGCGAGCTGCTCGTCGACGCCAAGCCCTACACCCGCGAGCTCGCGGAGGACGTCGAATCCCACCGGGACGAGCTGGACGACCTGATTGCCCGCCACTCCCAGAACTGGTCGCTCCAGCGGATCGCCCCGCTCGAGAGAAGCATCATGCGGGCCGCCCTCTACGAGGCGCGACACTCGGACGACGTGCCGGTGGAGGTGGCGATCGACGAGGCGGTCGAGCTGGCCAAGCAGTACTGCGGGGCGGATGCCCCCGGATTCGTGAACGGCGTCCTCGGGGCCGCGCTGGAGGAGCGAGGCGCCGTCGACTGATGGCGGCCGCGCTCGAGGGCATCGAGGGACTTCTCCTCGACCTGAGCGGCGTCATCTACGTGCAGGACGAGGCGGTGCCCGGTGCCGCGGAGGCCCTCGCCGAGCTGCGCTCCCGCGGCCTACCGATCCGGTTGGTGACCAACACGACCATGCGCCCCCGCAGCTCGATCCTGGAGCGGCTCGAGCGGCTGGGGATCGAGGCCGACCCCGCCGAGCTGATCACCCCGGCGACGCTCGCGGCGCGACGCTGCGCGGAGGCGGGCTACGAATCTGTCTCGCTGGTCGTCCTCGATGAGCTCCGCGAGGATCTCGGGGAGCTGCCCGAGCGAGAGGGAAAGGTCGACGCGGTGATCGTCGGCGACCTCGGTGATCGCTGGGACTACGAGATCCTGAACGGCGCGTTCGGGCAGCTGATGGACGGCGCCCAGCTGATCGCCCTGCAGAAGAACCGCTACTGGGAGACCTCCGACGGGCTCTCGCTCGATGCCGGTCCGTTCGTCGCCGCGCTCGAGTACGCGATCGGCCGCGAAGCCGAGGTGATGGGCAAGCCCTCGAAGGCTTTCTTCGAGCTCGCGCTCGAGGAGCTCGGTGTCGACGCCGAGCGCGCGGCGATGGTCGGGGACGACGTCGAGGCCGACATCGGTGGGGCGATGGACGCGGGCCTCGCCGGGATCCTGGTCCGGACCGGCAAGTACCGCGAGGACCAGGTTCGGGCGAGCGGGGTCGAGCCCACCGCCACCGTCGACACGATTACGGAGGTCCCGCAGCTGCTCTCGAGCTGATCGGACCGGTGCAAACCGGCGCCCCTTCGGCGCCGGACGCGGTTCAGAGGGGAGGATCCGTAGTTCTCCCCACGTATTTGCACAGAAATGCTGATGAATGGGGGAGCGGGAAGTTGCATGCTGCCCGCGCAACGAGGAGGAGGATGTCGGACCCGATGCCGACGAAACGGACTTCGGAAGTGCCGGAGGTGGAACTGACGCGCCGCGTCTCGGATCAGTGGGCGCGCCCGATCAATTACCGTGACGGCAATGGAGGCCCGGGCCCAGGATCTGGAAGCGATAACGGCGCGGCTGGAGCGGATAGCCGAGGAGCTCGAGGCGAGTCCGGGCGAGGAGCGCGCCGCCGAGCTGGTGCGCGAGGCCTCCGAATCCGCGGCGGAGGCAGGGAGGGCCGTGGAGGCCGCTCTGAGGGCCGCGACGGATACGTCGTCGCCCTGAAGGAAGCAATGACCGAGTACCCCGACGACCTGCGAGAGCAGGTCGAGGACTATCTGGAGGCGCTTCGCTTCTCCCACATCCCGCCGACAGAGGGACTCGAGGAGGCGATGCGCTACTCGCTGCTCGCCGGGGGAAAGAGGATTCGCCCGGTCCTCGCACTCGCCACGGCGCGCTCCATCGGGCTCGACACCGAGCGCGTGCTGCCCGCGGCGGCGGCGCTCGAGCTGATCCACACGTACTCCCTGATCCACGACGACCTGCCCGCGATGGACGACGACGAGCTGCGCCGTGGGATGCCGACCTCGCACGTCAAGTTCGGCGAGGACGTCGCCATCCTGGCCGGCGATGCGCTGTTCGCCGAGGCGATCCGCCTCTTCAGCGAGGAGCAGACCGGGCATCCCGCCGCCGTGCTGGCGGCCCTCAGCGAGCTGATCACGGCGGCCGGAGTGGGGGGAATGGTGGGCGGCCAGTACATCGACGTGACCGAGTTCGACGCCGCGGCCAAGGGCGATTGGGAGGCCGCGGTCAACCTCAACGCCTCCCGCCTCCGGGAGATGCACGCGCTCAAGACCGGGCGGCTGGTCGCGGCCAGCGTCGGCGTCGTATTGACCCTCGGCGAGGTGCCGGAAGCTGAGACAATTCCCTATCGCCGTTTCGCCGATGAGCTCGGCGTGCTCTTCCAGATCGTCGACGACATCCTCGACGTGACGGGCTCCGACGAGGAGCTCGGCAAGCCGAGCGGCAGCGACGAGCGGCACGGAAAACTGACGTACGTGAGCGCTTATGGCCTCGAAAGGGCACGCGAGCTAGCCTCCGAGTCGCATCAAAAGGCCCGCGCGGCGCTCGAAGGGGCAGGGCCCCGCACGGACGATCTGATTCGGATAACCGACTTCATCCACACCCGACACACCTGATGGCCAAGGAAACCGAGGAGCCGCTGCTCGACTCGATCGAGTCGCCGGCGGATCTCAGGAAACTCTCCGACGAACAGCTCCAGCGGGTCGCGCAGGAGACGCGCGAGCTGATCATCGACGTGATCGGCGAGATCGGCGGCCACTTCGGCGCCAACCTCGGCACATGCGAGCTCGCCGTCTCTCTTCACAGCCTGCTCGCCTCCCCCAAGGACAAGATCCTCTGGGACGTCGGCCACCAGGCCTATCCGCACAAGGTGCTCACTGGCCGGCGCGACCAGCTCGACACAATCCGCCAGTACAAGGGCCTCGCACCGTTCTGCTCGATCTTCGAGTCGGAGCACGACATCATGGGTGCGGGCCACGCCTCGACGTCGATCGGCTACGCCGTGGGCCTCAAGGAGGCGATGCGGAAGGGGATCGGCGAGGACGGGAAGGTCGTCGCCGTGATCGGCGATGGGGCGCTCACCGGGGGCGTGGCATACGAGGCGCTGCACCACGCCGGCGGGCTGCAGACGCCGATGGTGATCGTCGTCAACGACAACGGCATGTCGATTTCGCCGAACGTCGGCTCGCTCTCCCGCTACTTCCAGCGCGCTCGCCTCAACAAGCGCCTCTACCAGGCGCGCTCGACCACCGAGGAGCGGCTCACGCAGCTCCCGCTGGGCCTCGGCCGCCGAATCGACCGGCTCGGGCCGGAGGTGAAGGCGGCGATCAAGGCCTACTTCGCACCCGGGCTCTTCTTCGAGGAGCTCGACCTCGCCTACATGGGGCCGATCGACGGCCACGACGTCGCCGAGCTCCGCGCCGCGCTGCTCAAGGCGCTCGATGCCGGGCGGCCCGTCGTCGTGCACATCCAGACCGTCAAGGGGAAGGGATTCGGGCCCGCCGAGGAGGGTGGCCTCGCGGGCATGGAGAAGTGGCACGCGGCCAAGCCGGGATCCATCGTCGACCGCAAGGAGGCCCCGAAGAAGCCGGTCGTCCCGGTGAGCGAGAGCGACTCTCCCGAGAAAATCGAGAAGCTCGAGAAGCCACCGCCCAAGTCGCCGCCGCAGTACACCGCCGTATTCGCCGACGCCCTGGTCGATGAGGCGAGGCGCGATCCGCGGGTGATCGGCATCACCGCCGCGATGGCGGGCGGCACCGGCCTCGACAAGCTCCACGACCAGTTGCCCGAGCAGTACTACGACGTGGGCATCGCCGAGCAGGATGCGGTCCTCTTCGCCTCGGGGCTGGCCCTGCAGGGCGCCAAGCCGGTCTGCGCGATCTACTCGACCTTCCTCCAGCGCGCCTTCGACCAGCTCGTCCACGACGTCTGTCTCCAGAAGCTGAACGTGGTCTTCGCGATGGACCGGGCCGGGCTCGTCGGCGACGACGGCCCGACCCATCACGGCTTCATCGACGTCTCCTACTTCCGGCCGCTGCCGAACGTGGTCGTGATGGCGCCGCGCGACGAGGCGATGCTCGTCCACATGCTGCGCACCGCGCTCGCCTACGACGACGGCCCGATCGCCTTCCGGTACCCGCGCGGCGCGGCCGAGGGCGCGCCCATGCCGGACGCGCCGAAGGAAATCGAGATCGGCAAGGGCGAGTACCTGCTCCCGGGGGAGCGCATCGCGCTGCTCGGCTACGGCTACGGCGTTCAGGTCGCCCTGAAGGCCGCGGAACTGCTCCGCAACAAGGGCCTCGAGCCCACGGTCGCCGATGCCCGCTTCGCCAAGCCGCTTGACGGCCAGCTGGTCGAGAGGCTGGCATCCGAGCACGATCTGCTGGTGACGGTCGAGGAGAACGTCCTTCCCGGCGGCTTCGGTTCGGCGGTGCTCGAGCATGCGGAGGACGCCTTCTCCGACGGCACCGAGCGCGCCCACATCCTGCGGGTCGGGCTGCCCGACCGCTACGTCACCCACGGCAAGCCGGCCCTGATCCGCGAGGAGGTCGGCTTCACCGGCGAGGCCGTCGCCGAGCGGGTCCTTGCGGCGCTGGGCACCCGCGAGACGATCTTCCGCTGATTACCGAATAACGCTGGTTCGG
>JBKPTM010000037.1:0-6428 GCA_046765935.1 Actinomycetota bacterium
GGGCGTAGGGCGCCTCGGTCTCGATCCGGTGGAGGTAGGTGCGCCGCATCGGCCACCCCGCCAGGCCCTCGGCGTGATCGAAGTGGAGATGGGTGAGGACCACGTCCTTGACGTCGTTCGCGTCGACTCCCAGCTCCTGCAGCGCCCCGATCAGGGGAGCGCCCTGCATGATCAGCCCGGGGTCGACCAGGTAGTCGCGCTCGCCCCGGATCAACAGCGTGTTCGGGAAGGCGACCATGCCGGTCGTGCGCCCTCCCTCCTGCAGCGACCGGAAGCGCTCGAAGCCCTCTGCGGAGCTGTCGATCGTGGGCGCATCCGCCTCGCCGTTGGAGACCGCGAAGACATAGCGCTGGGCGGGAACGAGGACATGGACGCTCGCCATTGCGCCCAGCCTAGTGAGGGCGGTTCAGGCCCGCTTGGCCGGCAGCTCCAGTGGCGCCACGCCCGCGCGCTCGCGGAAGATCGCCTCGATCTGCTCGAGATCGCGATCCTTGGTCTCGGGGACGAGCTTCCAGCAGAACCACAGCGTGAAGACGCCGACGACCGCGTACGCCCAGAAGGCCCCGGTGCGCCCGAGCAGGTTGATCAGCGGCAGGAAGGTCAGGGAGATGACGAAGTTCGACGTCCAGTTGGCCATCGTCCCCACGCCCGCTGCCTTGCTCCGGACCTTGAGGGGATAGATCTCGGAGTTCATCAGCCAGAAGACCGGGCCGAGGCTGATCGCAAACGCCGCCACGTAAGACATCAGGCTGATGATCGCGATCGCGGAGATCACGGTCGTGCCCGCGTTACCCAGGAAGGCTGCCCCGAGCACGGTCAGCGCGACCGCCATGCCGGTCACTCCGACCATCAGCAGCGGGCGACGGCCCGCCCGGTCGATCAGCCGCAGCGCGACCAGCGTCGCGAGGATGTTGATCACTCCGACGCCGAGCGACGCGACGATCGCGGCCGAGTTCCCGTTGACGCCGGTGAACTGGATGATCGTCGGCGCGTAGTAGATGACGGTGTTGATGCCGGTGACCTGCTGGAGGACGGCCAGGCCCACCCCGACCAGCAGCGCCGCCCGCACCGCGGGCTCGAGCAGGTCCTTCCATCCGCCCGGTTCAGCCTCGATGGACCCCTTGATCTCCTCCAGCTCCTGGGTGATCGCCTCCTCATCGTCTCGCCGGATCTTCTCCAGCACCCTCCGCGCCGCGTAGTCCTGGCCGACCATCACCAGCCAACGCGGGCTCTGCGGCATCTGCAGCATCCCGATGCCCAGCGCGAGTGCCGGTAGCGCCCCCAGCCCGAGCATCCAGCGCCACCCGTCGACACCGGAGAAGGCAAGGCCGACGAGGTAGGCGACGAGGATCCCGACGGTCACCGAGAGCTGGAAGTAGCTCACCAGCCGCCCGCGTTCCTCGGGCGGAGCCACCTCGGAGATATAGACCGGGGCATTGGCCGAGGCGAGTCCGACCGCCACACCGAGCAGGACACGGGCGATCACGAGCACTGCCAGGCCCGGGGCCGCCGCGCTCAGGGCCGCACCGATGATGAAGACAACCGCCGCGGAGACGATCGTGCGGCGCCGTCCGAGCCGATCGGCGGCCTGACCCGCGATCGCCGCCCCGAAGATCGCCCCAACGGGGACCGCACTGACCACCATTCCCTGCTCGAAGGATCCGAGGTCGAAGTCCTTCTTCACGAACAGAAGGGCGCTCGCGATGATCCCCGTGTCGTAGCCGAAGAGCAGGCCGCCAAGGCCCGCGATCGCCGCCGTCATGACGACGTTTCGATGGGCGCGCCGCTCGTCCGCTGGCACTCCCCTATCCGCCATCTCCTCAACCCGAGAGTAAACCCCGTTCGGGCAGCATCTCGACCGGCGTAGGCTGAGCTCCTGAGCGCGCAGCGGACGGACAGCTCCTTCACCGGCAAGACCGCCTGGGCGCGGAACCTCGCGACGCCGGTACGGGACTTCCTCAGCGCCGAGACCGGCGGCGCCGTCGTCCTGATCGCCGCGGTCGCCGCGGCTTTGATCTGGTCGAACTCGCCGTCGTCGGACTCCTACGAGTCTCTCTGGACGACCAAGCTGGCGGTCACGATCGGCAGCGGCGGGATCTCGATGGATCTCCGCCACTGGGTGAACGAGGGACTGATGACGTTCTTCTTCCTGGTCGTCGGCCTCGAGGCGAAGCGCGAGCTGGACACCGGCGAGCTGCGCGAGCGCCAGCGCCTGGCCATCCCGGTGTTCGCGGCGCTCGGCGGCATGGCGGTGCCGGTCCTGATCTTCACGGCGTTCAACGCCGGGGGCTCGGGCGCACACGCCTGGGGGGCGGCCATGTCGACCGACACCGCGCTGGCGCTAGGCGTGCTGGCACTGCTCGCGCCACAGGGAACGCGCCTCCGGCTCAGGCTCCTGACCATCGCGGTCGTAGACGACCTCGTGGCGCTGGTGGTGATCGCCACGGTCTACACGGATCACATCGATCTGCTCCCGCTCGCGCTGGCGTTTGGATTCTTCGCGCTCCTGCTGGCGCTCAGGTTCGTGCGGGGGACCTGGCGTAACGAGGCCGCCGTCCTCGTCGGCGTCGCGCTCTGGGTCGCGCTTTTCGAGTCCGGGATCGATCCGGTCGTGTCCGGGCTTGCGGTCGGGCTCGTCACCACCGCCTACCCGCCCGAGCGCGGAGACCTCGAGCGCGTGACCGAGCAGGCCCGTTCCTTTCGTGAGCAGCCGACACCGGAGCTCGCGCGCTCGGCCCAGCGCAGCGTCGCGTCGGCGATCTCAGCAAACGAGCGGCTCCAGTACGCGCTGCATCCTTGGACGAGCTACGCGATCGTGCCGGTCTTCGCACTCGCGAACGCCGGGGTACACATCGACAGTGGGCTGCTGAGTGACGCCGTCACCTCCCCCATCACCCTGGGGATCCTGGTCGGCTACGTCCTCGGCAAGCCGATAGGGATCCTCGGCGCCGCCTGGCTCGCGTCCCGACCCTGGCTCCTCGGACTGCGGCGGGGCCTGAGCTGGCCGGTGACCGCGGGCGGGAGCGCCGTCGCCGGGATGGGGTTCACCGTGTCGGTCCTGATCGCCAGCATCGCGCTCGACGGCCGCCAGCTCGAGGAGGCGAAGCTCGGCGTGCTGGCGACGATCATCGTCGCCCCGGCTCTGGCCTGGCTCGTCTTCCAGCTGATCAGGCGGCTCCCGGCCAACGTCCGGGCCAGACAGATCGCGGGCACCTACGACGACCTGCTCGATCTCTCCGAGGACGTCGACCCCGAGCGCGACCACGTCAGGGGCCCCGACGATGCCCCGGTGACTCTCGTCGAGTACGGCGACTACGAATGCCCCTACTGCGGGAAGGCCGAGCCCGTCATCCGCGAGCTGCTCGACACCTTCGGGGATGACCTGCGCTACGTCTGGCGCCACCTGCCGCTGAGCGACGTCCATCCGAGCGCCCAGAACGCCGCGGAGGCAGCCGAGGCGGCGGCCGCCCAGGGCGCCTTCTGGGAGATGCACGACAAGCTGATCCATCACCAGGACCAGCTGGGCGCTCCCGATCCCGAGCGCTTCGCCGAGGAGCTGGGGCTCGAGGTGGAGCGGTTCCGCGACGAGATGCGCCGGCGGGTCTATGCGCCGCGGGTCGCCGAGGACGTGTCCAGCGCGGACGAGAGCGGAGTGGCCGGCACGCCCGGTTTCTTCATCAACGGCCGCCGGCACCGCGGCGCCTACGACGTCCCGACCCTCAGCCAGCTCGTCAGGGCCGCTCGTGGCCGGGCGATGGCACAGCGGGCCAGCGCGCGGACCGCCGAGCCCGAACCGGTCGGCTGATCGGTTACGCACGCTATCCTGTGCGTACCAACTACAGAAATTGGATCTACTCATGAGCCTTCTTCTGATTCCACTTGACGAAGCGATCGTCTTCCCCGGCGTCACCGCGACGCTGCCAGTCGACACCGGCGACGAGGATCGCGTCTTCCTCCTGACCCGCGAGAACGGCGAGTTCGGCCGCATCGGCGTGGTCGCCGAGGTGATCGAGCAGGGCCAGCTGCCCGGCGGAGCCCACGTCGCCACCGTGGTCGGTCTGCACCGAGGACTGGCCGGAGCGGCGCAGCCCACCGAGGGCGAGCAGCTCCGCGTCGAGGTGCAGGAGATCCACGACGGCCACCCCGACGACGAGCAGGTCGACGAGCTGATGCAGGAGTACCGCGTCGTGGTCGAGGAGATCCTCGAGCTCCGCGGCGCGGACGAGCGGATCGGCGCTTTCCTGCGCTCGATCGAGGAGCCGGGCGCCCTGGCCGACACGACGGGCTTCAGCCCCGACCTTTCTCGCGAGCAGAAGCTGAAGCTGATCGAGACGGTCGATGTCAAGGCCCGCCTCGAGCTCGCCATCGAGATGCAGCGGGAGCGCCTAGCAGAGCTCCAGGTCCGGGTGAAGATCCGCGACGACGTCGAGTCCGGCGCCCAGAAGCAGCAGCGCGAGTACTTCCTGCGCAAGCAGATGGAGTCCATCCGCAAGGAGCTGGGCGAGGACGAGGGCGACCTGATCGCCGAGTACGAGAAGAAGATCGCCGAGGCCGAGATGCCGGAGGCGGTCGCCGAGCAGGCCGAGCGCGAGCTGCGGCGGCTCGAGCGCCAGGGCGAGCAGTCGCCCGAGTCATCCATGATCCGCAACTACCTCGACTGGCTGCTGGCCGTGCCGTGGTCGAAGCGCTCCGAGGAGCGGCTCGACCCGCAGCACACGCGTGAGGTCCTCGATGAGGACCACGCCGGTCTTGATGACGTGAAGCGGCGCATCACCGAGTTCATCGCGGTCCAGAAGCTGCGCAAGGAGCGTGGCGTCGAGGACGACAGTCGCGCCAGCGGCGCGATCCTGACGCTGGTCGGCCCTCCGGGCACCGGTAAGACCTCGATCGGCGAGTCCGTGGCCCGTTCGCTGGGTCGCGAGTTCGTCCGCCTGTCGCTGGGCGGGGTCCACGACGAGGCCGAGATCCGCGGCCATCGGCGCACCTACATCGGCGCGCTGCCGGGCCGGATCGTCCGCGCCCTGCGCGACGCCGGAACGATGAACCCGGTGATCCTGCTCGACGAGGTCGACAAGGTCGGAGCGGACTGGCGAGGCGATCCCTCGGCGGCCCTGCTCGAGGTCCTCGACCCCGCGCAGAACCACTCCTTCCGCGACCACTACCTCGACGTCGAGGTCGACCTCTCGGAGGTCGTCTTCCTGGCCACGGCCAACATCCTCGACACGATCCCGGCGCCCCTGCTCGACCGCATGGAGGTGATCTCCTTCGACGGCTACACGACGGAGGAGAAGCTGGCGATCGCGCGCGGCTACCTGTGGCCGCGCCAGGTGAAGCGCAACGGCCTTCGCGAGGACGAGGTCGAGGCCTCCGACGCGATCCTGCGCAAGGTGACCACGGAGTACACCCGCGAGGCCGGCGTGCGGCAGCTCGAGCGCGAGCTCGGCAAGCTGCTGCGGCGCGCGGCGACGCGGATCGCCTCGGGTGAGGCGGAGGCGCCGGTGACGATCGACAGCGATGCGGTCACGGACGCGCTCGGGCGGCAGAAGTTCTTCCAGGAGTCCGTCGAGCGCACCGCGATCCCCGGCGTGGCCACCGGACTGGCGGTCACCGGGACCGGCGGCGACGTCCTCTTCATCGAGGCCACCGCCACCGAGGGCGAGAAGGGCCTGGTGCTGACCGGCCAGCTCGGCGACGTGATGAAGGAGTCCGCGCGGATCGCGCTCTCCTACGTCAGCGCCCACGCGGACGAGCTCGGCATCGACGCCGACGCCTTCAAGCGCGAGTTCCACGTCCACGTGCCGGCCGGGGCGATCCCGAAGGACGGCCCGAGCGCCGGTACCGCGATGACCACCGCACTCGCCTCTCTGCTCTCAGGGCGCCCCGTCAAGCACACGGTCGGGATGACCGGCGAGGTCACCCTGCAGGGCCGGGTGCTCCCGATCGGCGGTCTGAAGCAGAAGGTGCTCGCGGCGCACGCCGCGGGACTCACCGAGGTGATCCTCCCGGAGCGCAACCGCGGAGACCTCGACGACGTCCCCGAGGAGGTCCGCGAGCAGATGACCTTCCATCCGGTGATGAGCATCGGCGAGGTCCTGGACCTGGCCCTCGAGCCGGCCGGACGCGGAGCTGATGTCGCCGCGGTGTCGTAGCTGCTCGCCGGTCCCCTCCGAGCTCCGCAACGTGGCGGAGCTACTGGAGCGCCGCTGGACGCTGGGCACGATCTATGCCTGCTCCAGCGGCGCCGCCCGTTTCAACGAGTTCCGCCAGTCGCTGCCGGGCGTCTCGCCGACCACCCTGTCGGAGCGCCTCGAGCAGCTCGAGAAGGCCGGGATCGTCGAGCGGGAGCTCGTCGCGGGCCGCCCGCCGCACGCCGAGTACCGCCTGACCGCGAAGGGCAGACGGCTCGCCAGAGCAGTCGGCTTACTCCT
>JBKPTM010000038.1:0-3182 GCA_046765935.1 Actinomycetota bacterium
GACCAGCTCCCAGTGGGGGTAGGTCTGCGAGCGGACCGAGCCGATCGCCTCCCGCAGGTGGCCCGGCTCGGTGTCATAGGTCGGCATCACGACCGAGATCAGCGGCCGCTCGGCGAGCATCTCGAGCTCCTGCCCCGCTCCGTTCGCGGAGCGGCGTCTACCGATCACGCCTGAGCAGCCTGCCGAGGTCGCGGAGCGGCTTCGTCAGCCGCCAGCTCGTGGTCGATTCGTACTCGGCGGCGACCAGGGACGCCGGCGAGCCGGGCCCCCCGCGCGCCCACTCGGCATCGGCGGCCGCGAACGAGCGGCGCATCAGCTCACGCCCCATCTCCTCGCGCTGCTGCTCCAGCTCGCTGCGGAGGCTCTCCGTCGCGCGGTCGAGTTGGTCGCTGAGGTAGGTCGCGTTCTGGTGCGCCGCGGCCAGCTCCCGCTCGTCGCCGGGGTCGGGCCGCCGAAGGTCGTCGGGCGTGATGTCGCCCGGCGCCTTGGTCAGCACCACGAGGCGGCGGCCGCCGGTGTCGTTGATGGAGACGATCTCGAAGGCGCGGCCCCAGTGCGCCCGGAGCCACCATTCGGAGTGGAACACGAGCCGATGGCGGGGCCCATCGAGCGCGGAGAGCACCGTCATGCCGATCCGCGACTCGTCCCATGCATATCCCGTGAGCTCGTCGAAGCGCTCGGCCCCGAAGAGCCCGATCTCGAGGCGGCCGTCGTCCGTGAGCACGCGACGCAGCTCGAGCAGCCACTCGGCCCAGTCGTCGACGAGGCGGGTGAACGCCTGGGGCGCGCGGATCTCGCCGAGGGAGCGGTCGGCGTGCGGCAGTGGCGGCTTCGCCGTCTCGCCTAACGCGGCATCGAAGTCGAACATCGGGCAATCGTAGATGTGCCCATCCGCACGGGCCTGCTATCTCTCCGCCATGATCCTGATCACCGGCGGGGCCGGTTTCGTGGGTTCCAACCTGGCAATCCACCTCGCGGAGCGCCATCCCGACTGGGAGATCGTCGCGCTCGACAACCTCCACCGCCCCGGGTCGGAGCTGAACCCGCCGCGGCTGGAGCGCGCGGGGGTGCGCTTCGTCAGGGGAGACGTGCGGGAGCCGGCCGACCTGGCCGAGCTGGGCGCCGTGAGCGCGCTGGTCGAGTGCTCCGCGGAGCCCTCCGCGCTGAGCGGCGTGGACGGGGACACCGCGTTCGTCTTCCAGACCAATCTCGTGGGCGCCTACAACTGCCTCGAGCTCGCGCGCCGCGACGGCGCCTTCATGCTCTTCGTCTCGACCAGCCGCGTCTATCCGGTCGCCCCGCTCAACGAGCTCTCCCTCGAGGAGGGGGACACGCGCTTCGAGCTGGGGGACGAGCAGCCGATCCCCGGCGCCTCCCCGGCCGGGATCACCGAGGAGTTCCCCCTGACGGGGGCGAGGACGCTCTATGGGACGACCAAGTTGGCTGCGGAGATGCTGATCGAGGAGTACCGCGAGATGTTCGGCCTGCGGGCGGTGGTCGACCGCTGCGGGGTGATCGCGGGCCCGTGGCAGATGGGCAAGGTGGACCAGGGCGTCTTCGCGCACTGGCTGCTCAGCCACCGCTTCGGGCTGCCGCTCAGCTACATCGGCTTCGGCGGCGAGGGCAAGCAGGTGCGCGACCTGCTCCACGTCCACGACCTCGCCGATCTGATCGAGGAGCAGCTCACCGACCCCGAGCGATGGGATGGCGAGGTCGTGAACGTGGGCGGCGGCCGCGAGGTCAGCCTGTCGCTGCTCGAGACCACGGCGCTCTGCCGTGAGCTCACCGGTGCCGAGGTGCCCATCTCCGGCGAGACGGAGGGGCGCCCCGGCGACGTCCCGGTCTACCTCTCGGACTGCTCGCGCGTCTTCGAGCGCACCGACTGGCGGCCTCGCCGTTCCGCGCGGCAGACGCTCGCCGACCTGAACGACTGGATCGACGGACATACCTCCGAGCTGCAGCGCAGCCTCGGCATAGGTGTGGGAAGTGCTGGGTAAGGTGATCGGGTGGCGGTAGCGGTGGTGAGCGGGTCCGGCGGCCTGATCGGATCGGAGTCGGTCAGGCATCTGGTGGAGACCGGGTGGAACGTGATCGGTCTCGAGAACGACCTGCGCGCGCGGTTCTTCGGCCCGGACGCCTCGACGGCGGAGGTGAGCCACGAGCTGGTCGAGCGCTACCCGGAGTTCCGGTGGCACGAGATCGACATCCGCGACGCCGACGCCGTCGACCGCGCCTTCTCCTCGGAGGCCGGCCGGATCGAAGTCGTGATCCACGCCGCCGCCCAGCCCTCGCACGACTGGGCGGCTCGCGATCCGCAGACCGACTTCGGGGTGAACGCGAACGGCACGCTCAATCTCCTCGAGGCGACCCGTCGCTTCGCCCCGGACGCCAGCTTCATCTTCTGCTCGACCAACAAGGTCTACGGCGACACCCCCAACGGGCTGCCCCTGGAGGAGCTGGAGATGCGACTCGAGCTCCCGGAGGATCACCGCTACCACCGGGGCATCGACACCAGCATGTCGATCGACCGCTCGACCCACTCGCTCTTCGGCGTCTCCAAGGCCGGGGCGGATCTGCTGGTACAGGAGTACGGGCGCTACTTCGACATGCCGACCGTCTGCTTCCGCGGTGGATGCCTGACCGGGCCGCGTCATGCCGGCGCGATGCTGCACGGCTTCCTCGCCTACCTGATGAAGTGCACCGTCACCGGGACGCCATACACGGTCTTCGGCTACGACGGAAAGCAAGTCCGCGACAACATCCACAGCGCCGACCTGGTCGCCTGCTTCGAGGCCTTCCGCCGAGCCCCGCGAGCGGCGGCGGTCTACAACATCGGTGGCGGGCGGGAGTCGAACTGCTCGATGCTCGAGGCGATCGAGGCCTGCGAGCGGATCGCCGGGCGGGAGCTCGAGTGGGAGCTCGCCGACGAGAACCGGATCGGCGACCACCGCTGGTGGATCTCCGACCTGAGCGAGTTCCAGCGCGATTATCCGGACTGGAAGCTTCGCTACGGGATCGAGGAGATCCTGCGAGAGATCCACGAGCAGAACGTTGAGCGCTGGACGGCGGCCGCGGCGTGAAGCTCTCGGTGGTCATCCCGGCCAGGGGGGAGGAGGGGTCCGTCGGAGCGACGCTAGAGCGGACGGTGGACGCCCTGGAGCGCGAGGCGATCGACTACGAGC
>JBKPTM010000039.1:0-2859 GCA_046765935.1 Actinomycetota bacterium
TGGCGCCGGAGCCCCTCGTAGTGATCGAGCCACCACAGTGTCGTCTTCGGCAGCAGGAGGTGATCCGCGCCGCGTGCGCGCAGCGCCTCGAGCTGGGCGATGGCCGAGGTGTCGCCCGCCGGGTGGTAGCCGGCGTAGCGCCCGTCCTCCGCCATCGGGAAGTGCCACCCCATGCGACCGTCGAGTTGCAGCAGCGCCTCGTCGCCCTTCCCGGCGACCAGGACCGTAGCCCCGTCAGGGATCAACTCCGCCGCCCGCTCTCGCACCTCGGAAGCCATCTTCTGCTGTTTCCGGAGATCTGCCGCGGAGAGGGGAGGTGCGGTGTCTGAGGGGCTGTCGGTTGCCGAGGCCCGCAGCCGGCGGATCTCTCCGCGGCTGTCCTCCAGCTTGGACTCGAGCCGACGGCGCAGCCGCCGCTCCTCGTCCCGCTCGGCCCTGGCTCGCTGAAGTTCGGTGTCGCGCTCGGAGACGCGCTGTTCCAGGGCGATCGACTTCCGCTTGAGGATGCGAGCTTGCTCACGGGCCTGCCTGAGCTCCGCGACCGCGGAATCGAGCTGGGCCTTTTGCCCGCCGGCGGCGGCTGCGTAGGCGCCCAGCAGATCGAGCGCCTCCGATCCGACGGTCTCCACACCCTGAACGAACTGACGCAGGGCGAGGTAATAGGCCTTCACGTGGAACGGAAGCCGGGAGGCATCGATCACATTGGGAACCGCCGTCTGGTGGTGCCAGAGGCCCCCCGTCACGGCAATGCCGATTGCGGTGCGGAGGTCAGACTCCGCGTCGCCGGACGTGTCGAGTCCGATGAACTCGGCCAGCTCACGGACGACCGGCTCGGGATCGGTCATCAGATCCTCGTAGAAGACAAGATGCCGGGGGTGGCCTGCCGTGTTGGCGAGCGCGCCACGCACGTAGGTGAGCCAGAGCTCCACACCCTGTTCGAAGGGCACCGTGTCGTCGGCGCGGTTACGGGCTCCCGCCGAGGCCGCGACGTCAAGGGGATTGCGAAGGCAGATGACGTAGCGCATGGGGTCGAGGATGCGCTGCCAGAACGGCAGCGTCAGAGAGCTTCGGGGGTCCTTGAAGCCCCACAGCTCGGCGCTCGAGAAATCGCTCTCGATTACCTCGCGAGCCTTCCGCCTCGTCGCGGCAAGCTCGGGGCTGCGCTCCCAACCCACCGGCAGCGGCGGTGGTTCCGACCAGTTCCCCCCGAGGGTGGCGAGGATCTCGTCGTTGATCTCCTTGATCGGACGGCTCTCCCAGTGCCCTGTGGGGTTATCCGAGCTCGGGCGCATCAGGTGCTCCTCCGGGCCGAGGTAGACGCCGAGGACGTTCAAGACCCGCGACACCAGCGAGGTCCCGCTCCGGTGCATTCCGAGGGTGCAGACGATCGTGGGGGCGCTCATCGGGCCCGCTCCCGCAGGTCGAAGGCCAGGCAGGTCTCGGGATCGGAGAGCACGCAGTCGTAATGGCCCTCGAGGTGCCTACGGAGCCCCTCGTAATGCTCAAGCCACCAGGTCGCGGTCGCTGGGAAGACGATGCACTCGGCCCCCGCGGCGCGTTGTTCCTCGAGCCGAGCGATGGCCTCCCCGCTGTCGGCCGGATGATGGCCCGCGTAACTGCCGTCGTTGCTGCGCGGGAAGTGCCATGCCCGCCGGCCCTGCAAGCGCAGTAGCTCCTCGTCGCCCCGGCTGACCACAAGGACGGTCGCGTTTGGCGGGATCGCATCCATCACCTGCCGACGCAGCCGCTCGACAAGCTCTCGGTAGCGATCGCTTTGGCGCCGCCCGTAGGGTTGCCAGCGCTCATGCCACTTCTCCTCGAACCGGGCGCGATTTTCCTCGAGCACCCGGGCGTACTCGCCGCTCGCGGCGAGCTTCCCGAAAGAGGTCTCGCCGAAGTGATGCACGAAGGCGTCGTCAGCGCAGAGCAGGCGGTAGCCGGCGTCGCGCACGCGACGGGAATAGTCGTCGTCCTCGAGCAGACCGGTCTCGAAGCGCTCGTCCAATGGCCCTATCCGCTCGAACAGCGAGCGGCGCATCACGACGCAGAACATCGTCAAGGTCCGGATATCGAAGGCCTCGCCGGCGTGTTGCCGCGCGCGCGACTCGGCGAAGCGGGCGAGCTCGTCCCAGGTGCGGTACTCGGCGTCGTCGACCTGGGCCTCGTTGCCGGTTCGGTTCGTGCTCGGACCCACCATTCCCACGCTGGGACCGGCGAGGTGAGCGAGGAGCGGCTCGAGCCAGCCATCGCACACGATGGTGTCGTCGTTGAGCAGGACCAGCACCTCGGCGGTGGCCAGCGCGGCGCCCTGGTTGGACCCTTTCGCGAAGCCGCGGTTCTGCTCATTCGTGATCACTCGCAGGCTCGGGTTTAGCTCGGCGAGGCGCTCGAGGTACGCCGCGGTCCCGTCCGTGGAGCCGTTGTCGACCACGATCAGCTCGCAGGGACGCCCGGTGTGCGCGAGCACGCTCTCGAGACAGAGGCGCAGGAACGGGAGGTTGTCGCGGGTCACGACAACCACGCTGACGTCGGGTTGCGTGGCGCTGCTCGCCTCGAAGGCGGGCACGGCCCGATCGAGGATCGTCCGCATCGTCGATTCCTCGAGCAGCGTCGGTCGCCTGGAGACAGGCGTCAGCACGAGGTCCGGCGGAAACAGCAGCCCTTCCAGGTTGGCCGGGTGCGGCGTAGATGGTGCGGCACTCACGACTTGCGTCTCTCCTTGGCGCGGGCCTCCGCGGACGGGTCGAGCTCGATCGTGCCTGAGCTTTCCTCTGGCTCGGGCTCGGCGGCGCCACTGGTTGCGAAGCCGCCGCCGAAACGGTGGACGAAAACGTCGTTGGCGCGGACGACTCGATGGCC
>JBKPTM010000040.1:0-5625 GCA_046765935.1 Actinomycetota bacterium
GTCGGGTAGGTGGCCGGATTGATCCCGGGGTTCAAGTTGGGTGGGTTGCAGATTCCCGAATCGTTGGCAGCGGTCCGGGCCGGGTCAGCCGGACCGGGATGCGTCAGCGCGTCGATGGCAAGGTCGTAGGCGACGTAGTCCTGAGTTCCGATCGCGAGGTGCTCCGAGAGATCCGCCGGGCAGAGGTCCTGAATCGCGACGTTGGTGATTGCCCCGCCCCCGCCGTGGACCGATGAGCTCCCGGTGTCATCGGAGTTCGGGGTGACGATCTCGTCGTTGTGGCTGTAGACCTCGGTGTAGGAGATCCCGGGGAAGGTCTCCTGATAGGAGTTGAGCGCGGCTATGAACTGTGAGTTGTCGCTCTGCTGCCAGTCCGCGGCCGCGCACGCAACCGAGCAGAGGAACTCGGCCCCGGTCGTACCGTGGTTGCTGGCGGCGAAGCCGATGTCATCGTCGACCATCGGGCGCGTATCCGGCCAGAAGCGGAAGGCCCAGCGGGGCAGCATTCCGCCCTGGCTGTGGCCCATGATCGAGATCTTCCGGCCGGCGCTTGCGTACATCGTGCGGATCGCGTTGACCACGTACTCCGCGCCGTCCTGGATGTCGAGGAGTCCGTTCCCGGGCAGCGCGACCGTGCACCACGGGATGCCGAGCTTGTTCAGAGCCGGCTCCCAGTTCCAGCCGAAGTTGTGCGGTGGGTTGCTGCCCGTGCCATGGACCAGCAGAACCGGCGTCTTCCCGGCGCTCGCCAGATCGCCCGTGCAGTCGAGGGCGGCGTCGAGCTGCCCCGGCGGCACGCTAAGCGGCGGCCCGGGCTGGTCGACGGGCGCATAGGTGATCGCTTCCGCCGCCCCCGGAAGTGCCAGCATCCCCGCAACCACCGCTGCCGCAAGCGCTCTCCTCACCGGCAGCGACAGTACCAATTCCTGGGTAGAGCCGAGACAGTTCTGCATCTGTTTCCCGCAAGGGCCCGCTAAGGCTCGGCGCTACGGTTGGGAGGGCTATGGAAGCTCACGAAGCAACCCCCTCCGTCCCCCAAGGCGGCCGCGATCTCGGCCCGATCCATCCCGGATCGGGCCGCCGCGATGGATTGCTGAAGCGAATCGGCGGTGCGCTTGCCGCCGTCGGGCTCTTCATCGCCAAGCTCGGCACGAAGGCCAAGCTCCTGCTGGTGGCGCTGCCGAAGCTGAAGCTGTTCACAACCTCGGCCTCGATGCTCGTCTCGATCGCCGCCTACCAACTGATCTTCGGCTGGCTCTTCTCGGTCGGCTTCGTGCTGCTGTTGCTGCTTCACGAGCTCGGCCACGTCTTCCAGCTGCGCCGCGAAGGCGTCAAGGCATCGGCGCCGATGTTCATTCCGTTCCTGGGCGCGGTGATCTCCGCCAAGTCCATGGGCGAGGACGCCGGGGCGGAGGCGCGAGTCGGCCTGGCCGGCCCGATCCTCGGCTCGATCGCGACCCTCGTGCCCCTCGGCATCTGGCTCGCCACCGGGAGCCACTTCTGGCAGGCCCTCGCCTTCATCGGGTTCTTCCTGAACCTCTTCAACCTGCTGCCGATCCTGCCGCTCGACGGCGGCCGGGCGATGGCCGCGCTCTCCCCCTGGGTCTGGCTGGTCGGCTTGGTGGGTCTGATCGCGCTGACCTTCTTCTTCCCCAGCCCGATCGTCCTCCTCATACTCCTGTTCGGCGGGATGGGGAGCTGGCGGCGCTGGAAGGCCCGCAACACCCCCGAGGGCCGCGCCTACCACCAGATTCCGGCGCGCACCCGGGCACTGGTCGCCGCGACCTATCTGGTGCTGATCATCGCGCTTGCGATCGGCGTCTCCGCGACGCACCTGCCGCGCGGTCTCTCGGACGTCTGAGCGCTCAGCCCTAGAGAGTGAGCTTGTCCTTGACGCCGTCGACGAACTCGCGCGGCATTCCCGGGACCTCGGCGAGATCGTCGACCGAGTTGAATCCGCGCTGGCGCTCCCTGTAGGTGAGCACGCGGGTGGCCTGGGTGACCGAGAAGCCGAGCTCGCGGAGCTCCTCGAAGCTGGCGTTGTTCAGGTTGACCCTGTCCGTGGAGGATGTGGCGTCGAGGCTCCCGGACTCGTTGCTCTGAGACTCAACCGTCCCCTGGTCGGACTGCTCGGCGCCCTCGCGTCCCGTGCCGGTTCCCAGGATCGCGCCGACGGTCCGTCCCAGGATGCCGCCGCTGCCCTCCTCGTCGCTCTCCGGCTCGCTTGACGGGCTCGGCGCAGCGGGTGGCGGCGGGGGCGCGGAAGGCTCGGGTGGCGGTGGTGCGGACGGCTCGGGCGGCGGTGGTGCGGCGGCCTCGGGCGGGGGCGGCGGTGGAGTCGATGCGCTGGGCGGCGGCGAGACCGGAGGGTTCTGCGGCGGCGGGGTGGCGCCGAGCTCGCGGGCGGCACGGATGCTGGTCGTCGCGGCGGCTTCGGCCTCGCGCGCCCTCTGTTCGGCCTCCTTCGCCCGCTCCTCGGCGGCGCTGACCCGCTCCAGCACCTCGCGCAGCCGGCGCTCGCGCTCGGCCTCCTCGGCTTTGAGCTGCGCCAGCCGCTCGGCCCGGGCGGCGCGATCCTCGGCTTCCTGGGCTCGCCTCTCGATCTCCTCGAGTCGCCTGTAGGCGTCCTCCATGGCGCGCTCGCGCTGCTCACGCTCGGCCTCGAGACGGGCTTCGGCTTCCTCCACGGCGCTGGACAGGTCTTGGCGCTCGACCTCGGACTGAGCGCGGACGCGCTCCTCCGCCTCGCGCTGCAGGCGGCTGGCGTCCAGGCCCATGCGCTCCTCGGCGTCGGCGCGCACACGCTCCTCCGCCTCGCGGCGAGCCTGCTCGGCGGCCTCGGCGACGCGGGCGTCGGCTTCGCGACGCGCCTCCTCGATCGCCTCGCGCGTTCGCTCCTCGACCTCCTGCCGGACGCGCTCGGACTCCTCGCGAGCTCGCTGCTCGGCCTCGCGGCGGAGGCGGTCCGCCTCCTCGCGGACCCTCTGCTCGACGGTCTGGCGGGCCTCCTCCTCCGCCTGGCGGCGGGCCTGCTCGGCGGCCATCCGGATCAGCTGCTCGGTCTCCTCCTCCGCGCGCTTGGTCCGATCCTCGGCCTCGCGCTCGAGCTGCTCGGCCCTTCTCAGGCGCTCCTCGACCTCTCGCTGGACCAGCGCCTCCTCGGCGGAGGAAACCCCAGCCTCCCCAGCCGGCGCCGGCGGCTCGACGGCCGGCTCGGGGGCCGCGTCGTAGGGCGGCACGGGCGAGACGTCGGGTGGCTCGGGGACCGGCGGCTCGGTGACGGGTGGCTGCGTCGCCGGTGGCTCGGCGGCGGCCTCCTCCGCGGCGGGTGTCGAAGGCTCGGGTTGGGCGGGAGGGTCGGGGGTCTTGACGACTTTCTCCTCCTCCTGGGCCAGTGCGTCGATCTGCTCCTGGAGCGAGCTGGGTCCCTCGCTCGAAGCCGAGATGTCGAGGGTCTCGGAGTCGCCGGCGTCCCCGGCGTCCTGCTCCGAAGAGGTCGCGGCGAATCCACCCGGCGCGGATTCCGGCTCGGGGGCGAGCGGCGTCAGCGCGGGCTCGTCGGGAGCCTCGGCGACCGGCTCCTTCTGGGCCGCGGGCTCCTCGGGCGTTTGGACAGGCTCCGGCGTCTCCTCCTGGATCGGCTCCGACGCGGGCTTCTCCGGCGTCTCCTCCTGGGCGGCCTCGGCCGCGGTTTCCTGGGGCGTCTCAGTCGCCCCCTCGCCGTCGTGGTTCACCACGGCCGCCGCCTGCTCCTTCGGCTCCGCCTCGCCATTCTGCCCTTCTCCCTCGGCGAGGCCGAGGGCGGCCGCGAGCATCGTCGACTTCTCTGCCTCGTCGCCGGTATCGGCACCGGCCGCCACCGGCGACGCCTCGGCAGGCGCTGCTTCCTCCTGCTTCTGCTCCTCCGGCTTCGCCGCCTCCTCGGGCTGCGGCTCCGCTACCGGCTCGCCCTTGCGGGCCGCCTTGCGCTGCTGGCGCTCCTCCTTGCGCATCTGGCGCTCCTCGCGGCGGCGCTTTCGCTCCTCCTCCCAAGCCCGGCGATCCTTCTCCTCGGCCCGCTTCTTCTCCTCGGCCACCTGCTTCCGGGTCGCCTTGCGCTGCTCCCGCCGCTCCTTGCGGCTGAGCTTGCGCTCCTCCCCACCGGCCTCGGCCTGGACCTGGGCAGCCGGCTTCTCCGCATCCGCCTTCTTCTCCGGCTCCTCCTTCTCGGGTTTCTCGGCGGCGGCGACCGCGGCCATCGGCGCGGTCTCCTCGGCCTCGACCTTCTCGCCCTTCTTCTCAGCCTTCTCGCGCGCCTTCGCCGCCTTCTTTTCGGCCTTGGCGTCCTCCTTCGCCTGCTTGGCTTCGGCCCGGGCCTTCTCCTTGGCGGACTTGGCGTCGGCCCGCACCATCGCCTTCTCCTCCTTCTTCGCGCGGCGCGCCTCCTTGCGCGAGAGCTGCGCGCCGGGGGCTCCGCCGGACGCGGCGGCCTGACCCTCCGCCCCCTTCTTCTGGCGGCGGTTGATCATCAGAAGCAGGATCAGCAGCAGGATGACCGCGGCTGCGATCCCGTAAGCCTCACCGGGGTGGTCGTTGGCGAAGTCGGTGACGGTGCTGGTGTTGATGGCAACAAGCATCGGCGCGCCCAATGTTCGCACGGGACATCCGTTCTCGTGCACTGGCCTTTGCCCTCCCATCGGGCGAAAGCTTGCTGGGCTGAAGCGCACGCGTTGCGCGGATTAGACGCTCAACTGAGCTTCTGTTTGAAGTCCCGCTCGACCTCGCGCCGCAGGTCCCGATCGGCGATCTCCCGGCGCCGGTCGCGCCCCTCCTTGCCCTTGGCTAAGGCGAGCTCGACCTTCGCTCTGGGGCCCTTGAAGTAGATGCGAGTCGGGACCAGGGTCAGGCCGCGCTCGGCCGTCTTGCCGATCAGCCGCTCGATCTCGCGCCGGTGAAGGAGCAGCTTCCGCGCTCGGTCGGGCTCATGATTCTGGTCGGAGGCCGGCAGATAGGGAGGGATGTGTGCGCCGCGCAGCCAGACCTCGCCCCGGTCGATGACGGCGTAGGCCTCGTTGATCTGCGCCTTGCCGTCGCGCAGCGACTTCACCTCGCTGCCCTGCAGCTCGATCCCCGCCTCCATCCGCTCCAGCAGCTGGAACTTGTGGCGGGCGCGACGGTTGGTCGCGACGTCACCGCCCTCCGGGGCTCTCTGTCCTTTCGACTTCTTGGCCATTACGTCTCTGACGGTAGGAGGTCGACACGCCCGCGCGGAGCCTCGACCCGGTCGACCGTCACCCTCACCGGGTCGCCGATCCGGATCGCGCCGCCGCCGCGAGCGCCGACGAGCATCGTCTCGGTGGCGTCGAGCTCGTAGCGCTCCCGCCCCCCCATCCGGCGCGCCGGGAGAAAGCCCTCGTAGACATCCGCGAGCGCTCCGCCGAAGCGGACGAACGCGCCTGCCGCGACGACCCCGGAGACTTCGCCCTCGAAGCGGGTGTCGTGGCCCCGCTCGAAGAGCTCCCGCTCGAGCAGGAAGCAGGCGCAGACCGAATCGGCGTCCCGCTCGATCCGGGTCGAGTCGCGCTCGCGCTCTGAGCAGTGGGCGCCCAGCTCCGCGAGCCGCTCGCCCCGCGGGGCGTCCTCGCC
>JBKPTM010000041.1:0-4124 GCA_046765935.1 Actinomycetota bacterium
CCCTCAAGGAGCTCGAACGCTTCCGCATAGCCCGGCCGGTCGGAGTCGTCGAACAACAGAAAGCCGCCGGGCCTCACCTTCTTCATCGCCGGTTTCAAGACGTCGATCCGCGTGACGGTCCGCGCTTCCAGGAAGTCGACCACCACAAGCTGGAACGCCGCGTCGGGCAGAGCGTCGACCGCGTCGGCGAACGCCTCGACCGCCAGCTGCCGCAGCTCGACGTTCTCCAGCCCGAGCTCCCGCAGCCGGTTCCCGGTCTGCTCGGCCCAGTACTCGTTGTCCTCGAACGAGAGCACCCGTCCGGCGCGCCGCGCGAACCAAGGCGTCGAGCGACCCGCGCCCAGCTCCAGCACCGACCAGTCGGGGCGGATCCGGCGGCGCAGCCAGCCGATCGCGGCCGGCACGATCCAGGGCCGCTCGGGCGTGCTTCCCCTCTTGGCCCGCCACCAGGCTGCGGGGTAGCGCACCCAGCCGGAGAGCGACATCGGCTCGCGGACGGTGTGGAAGCGGTCGACGCGCGTGCCGGGGTCGTGCGGCCCGCGGACGGGCGGCTCGCTCGGATTGACGTCCGCGCCGCTTACTGGGCTTTCGGCGGCCACTTGCCCGATGCGACCTTCTTCTTGAACGCGCGCTGCCGGCGGACCGCGTCGCGCATCAGCAGCGGCGTCAGCCGGAGAGACAGACTCGGGTGGCGATCGAAGAAGCGGGCGAACTGCCCGCGCCAGCGCGGGATGGCCAGGACGGGCTTGGGTTTGTCGAGCAGACCCTCGACGTGCTCGGCGACCTGCTCGGGCATCAGCATCACGCCGGAGAAGGAGAGGGCGTCGTTCGGATCGTCGAGCTTGTCGTTGATCATCGGCGTCCAGACGCCGTCGGGGCAGACGCAGGAGATGTGAATGTCGCCGAGGCCCGCCCGCTTCAGATCGGCGGCCGTCCCGAGACTGAACGCGATGGCAGCGTGCTTGCTGGCCGAGTAGGCGACGATGCCCGTCGCGGCTGCCAGCCCGGCGAGCGAGATCAGGTTGATGATGTCGCCGCGGCCGCCCGCCTTCATCCGCTCGATGGCCGCCAGCGTCCCGTTGACCGTGCCGAGGTAGTTGACCTCGATGTGCCGCCGATAGACGTCGAGGTCCTGCTCCTGGGCGAGGCCGGTGATCAGGATCCCGGCGTTGTTGACCCAGACGTCGAGCGAGCCGGATCGCTCCACCACCTGGTCCGCCGCCGCGCGGACGGCGTCGGCGTCGCTGACGTCGAGGGGAAGGGCCCAGGCCCGGTCCCCGAGCTGCTCGGCCGCCGACGCCGTGTTCGCCTCGTCCACGTCGGTGACCGCTACCTCGTAGCCCCGGCCGACTAGCCGCCGCGCGATCTCGAGGCCCATGCCCCTTCCGGCTCCGGTGACGAGTGCTCCCGGCATCGGCCGGAGCATATGGGGACGGCGGCGAGCGGCCGCGTGGCGAGAGTGGGCGATCCGTTTCCGCCCCAAAGGTTCGGACCAGAACGGCCGACCTCAAAAGTAGGTGGATGGTGTTCGGAGGTCTGCTAACGTGCCGCGCGCACTTCCGCTGAATCTCCGTCATCGACATAGGCGGAGATCGGGGGACCCAACTGTTGGGGCGAATCGCGGCCAGTACGCCGCGTAGCGCGATCTTTCAGCGCGAGCCCGTCAGCTAACCCCGTAAGCAACGAAAGAGGAAGGGTTTGACGAGCAAGCGAACAATTCGTGCGATTGCGGGACTCGCGTGTGTCATCGCGCTTGGCGTTGCCGCGCCGGCCGCGAGCGCGCAGACGGGCGGCAGCCCGGTGCCAGGCGGCACCGCGCCGACCGAGCCGACCGCACAGCCCAGCTCCTCGCCGAGCTGGACGGTCTACAAGTCGGCCACCTGGTACGGCCCGGGCTTCTGGGGCAAGTCGACCGCCTGCGGGACCGTGCTCACGCCGACCACGATCGGCGTCGCGCACCGGAAGCTTCCCTGCGGCACCGTGGTGACCTTCAGCTACGCAGGTCGCAGCGTCACGGCCACCGTGATCGATCGCGGCCCGTTCCGTAAGGGCTACGCCTGGGACCTGACCAAGAAGACGGCGAAGCGCGTCGGCTTCCTGGCGGTGGGCTCCGGCCCGATCACGGCGACGGTCACCCCACCGGCGGGTTAGCCCCGCCGGCGGGTCATCCGCCTAACTAAGCCGCGACGTCCCTGCGAACGGCTGGGTCGCCCTCCTGCGGCAGGGCCGCAACGGAGGCGAACAGGCTCTCGAACTCAGCGAGAGCGAGTTCGGCGACCGCGTCGAGGATCTCCTCGTCCGACCAGCCGGCCTCCCGCGCCTCCTCGACCAGATGGTGGGGAGGACGCTCGGAGGGGTTGAGGGTCTCCTTGAGCAGGGTCAGCAACGTCGCCTCCTTCTCATCCGACGAGGTGAAGTTGCGCGCCCGGGCGACCTCGTCGAGGCCGAGCCCGGCGGCCCGCGCCGTGCGGGCGTACTGGGTCAGTGTGTATGGGTCGTGGCGCCACTCGGCGACGGCGAGACCGATGCGCTCGCGGGTCGCGCGGGGGAGCTTGCTCGAGCGCAGCTCGGTGCGGAGTCGCGTATAGCCGCGGAGCGCGGCGGGGGACTCGGCGAGCACGCCTATGAACTTGGAGACGGCACCGCCAGCCGTCTGAATGCTCTTGATGAGCGGGGCGCTTCCGTCCGGGGCGGTGAGCTCATCGTGGATGTGGAAGCGACTCACGTCTGTCTTTACGGTCATTTCCTCGATCCGCGTTTACAAGGGGCTTACTTTACTTTTAGCCGGTTACTTACGCCTCGTAAGTGTACAGGCATTCTTTCGTTTCTGCTCTCTCATACGACGGCGACTGGACGACGGATGTGACACGTCGGTAGGTTTCGCCTCGTGGCTGTCAGCGCGAATACCAAGGACGTGGTCGCGACCAACGCCAAGGAGGCGATCGCGTACTGCGAGGAGAACGACGTCCGCTTCGTCCGCCTCTGGTTCACCGACCTCCTCGGCCAGCTGAAGAGCTTCTCGATCCACGCCGCCGAGCTCGACGACGCCTTCGAGGGCGGAATGGGATTCGACGGCTCCTCGATCACGGGCTTCAACCCGATCGAGGAGTCGGACATGATCGCGATGCCCGACCCGACGACCCTCCGCCTGATCCCGTGGCGGGTCGAGGAGACGAACCGCACCGCCAGGATGATCTGCGACATCCGGGTCCCGGGCGGCGATCCCTACGAGGGCGATCCCCGCTGGATCATGCGCCGGGCGCTCGAGCGCGCCAAGGAGATGGGGTTCGACGACTACTTCATCGGCCCCGAGCTCGAGTACTTCTACTTCCGCTCCGCCGATCCCGAGGACGGGACGCCCGAGGTCCTGGACGAGGGCGGCTACTTCGACCTGACCACGCTCGACGCCGGCTCCGACGTGCGTCGCGAGACCGTGCTCGCGCTCGAGCAGCTCGGCATCCACGTCGAGTACACCCACCACGAGGTCGGGCCCTCCCAGCACGAGGTGGACATGCGCTACAAGGGCGCGCTCGCGATGTCCGACGACTGCATGACCTACCGGATCACGGTCAAGGAGTATGCGCTCAAGTACGGCTGGCACGCCACCTTCATGCCGAAGCCGCTGCAGGGCGAGAACGGCTCCGGGATGCACGTCCACCAGTCCCTCTCCAAGGACGGCAGCAACGCCTTCTTCGACGCGGACGACCAGTACTTCCTCTCTGACACCGCGAAGGCGTTCATCGCCGGACAGCTCAAGCACGCGCGCGAGATCTCGCCGCTGTTCGCCCATTGGGTCAACTCCTACAAGCGACTGGTCCCCGGCTACGAGGCGCCGGTCTACCTCTCCTGGTCGCGCCGCAACCGGTCGGCCCTGATCCGCGTGCCGCTCTACCACCCGGGAAAGGAGCAGGCGACGCGCGCCGAGCTCCGCTGCCCCGATCCAGCCTGCAACCCGTACCTCTGCTTCGCCGCGATGCTCCACGCCGGGCTCGAGGGGATCGAGCAGGGCTACGAGCTGCCCGAGCCGATGGAGCAGAACCTCTACCACCTGACTCCGGAGGAGCGGCAGCGGCGCGGCATCGAGCAGCTCCCAGAGACCCTCGGCGAGGCGATCGAGCTGGCCG
>JBKPTM010000042.1:0-5117 GCA_046765935.1 Actinomycetota bacterium
GTTCGGCGCGGAGACCGACGGTGAGCTGGATCGGCTGGTGGCCGGCGCGAACGAGATCCTCAAGGAGCATGAGCTGCTCCGGCCGCCGGACTTCACTCGCGATCCCGAGCGCGTCGAGGTCTCCTGGACCGTCCGCGAGGGGCTGCACGGGCTGATCGGGCGCTTCCGGGCGCCGGGAACGTCGCTGATCATCGAGGACGTCTGCGTCCCGCCCGAGCGGATCGCAGAGTCGGCCCGCGACATCCAGGGACTCCTGACCGAGCACGGCTTCCTCCCCGGCGTGGCGGGGCACACCTCGGCGGGGAATCTCCACTTCATGCTCACGCCCGACTTCTCGAAGCCGGAGGACGTCGAGCGGTACGAGGCGTTCATCGAGAAGCTGGTCGAGCTGGTGCTCGACAAGTACGACGGTTCGCTCAAGGCCGAGCACGGCACCGGCTTGAACATGGCGCCCTATGTCGAGCGCGAGTGGGGCGCCAAGGCCACCGAGCTGATGTGGCGGGTCAAGGCCCTCGCCGACCCGGACGGCGTGCTCTCGCCCGGGACCCTGCTCAACCGCGACCCGGGTGTCCACCTGCGCAACCTGAAGACCACCCCGGAGATCGAGGAGGTCGCGACGACCTGCGTCGAGTGCGGCTTCTGCGAGCCCGTCTGCCCGAGCCGCCACCTGACGACGACCCCGCGCCAGCGGATCGTGATCCGCCGCGAGATGGCCCGCCAGGCGGACGGCTCACCGGTGCAGCGCGCGCTGCTCGAGCAGTACGAGTACGACGGGATCCAGACCTGCGCGGCGGACGGGACCTGCCAGATCGCATGTCCCCTCGGGATCGACACGGGCAAGCTCGTCAAGGGATTCCGGGAGCGGGAGCACACCGACCGGGCTCAGCGCCGGGCGCGTCGGCTGGCGGACCGCTGGCGCTCCGTGGAGCGGACGGCACGCGCTGGACTGCGGATCGGAGCGGCCGCCCCTCCGGTTATGCGCGCCGGCGCCGCCGGGGCGCGCTCGCTGTTCAGCGACGAGCTCATCCCGGCGTGGCCGCGCAACATGCCGCGACCCGCGCCCGCCAAGCTACCCGCGACCTCCCGCGACGGGGCGGCCGCCGTCTACATGCCGGCCTGCGTCAACCGCATCTTCGGGCCGCCGCGCGACGATGGCTCCGGCCTGCCACTGCCCGAGGCGATGGTCGAGCTCTCCGCTCGCGCCGGCCAGCCGGTGTGGATCCCCGAGGATGTCGCCGGCCACTGCTGCTCCGTGCCCTGGACGTCCAAGGGCTACACGGAGGGCGCCGGCCTGATGGCGAACCGGACGGTGGAGGCGCTCTGGCGCTGGAGCGGAGAGGGCGAGCTGCCAATCGTCATCGACGCCAGCTCCTGCGCGCTCGGGCTTGCGAGCGAGGTCGCCGACAGCCTCACCGAGGAGAACCGCGAGCGTCACGGAAAGCTCGAGATCCTCGACTCGGTCTCCTGGGCGAACCGGCTCCTGCCCAACCTCGAGGTCCGGGAGAAGCTCGGCTCGGTCGCGGTTCATCCGACCTGCTCGACCCGGCACCTGGGGCTCGAGCGCGAGCTCCGTCGCGTGGCGGGCGAGATGGCGAGCGAGGTGGTGCAGCCGATACGCGCCACCTGCTGCGGGATGGCGGGCGACCGCGGACTCCTGCACCCGGAGCTGACCGCATCGGCCACCGCCGAGGAGGCGGCCGAGCTCCGCGGTACCGAGCACGACGCCTATCTGTGCAGCAACCGCACCTGCGAGATCGGGCTGCAGCGGGCGACCGGCGCCCCCTACGAGTCCCTCCTGATCCCGCTCGAGCGGATCAGCCGTCCTTAGTACGAGCGCACACCATGTAGTGCCATCCCGCGCGCCGGAGCCCGGGCACGCCGCGGTCTGCAAGTCCCTGGAGCCACCGGTGGAGGCGCAGCCCCAGGCGATCCCCGAGAATCGGCCGCCGCAGCACCGTGAAAGGCCCAAAACCGAGGGTCCTTCGGCGCTCGGGCTCGAGACCGGCCGCGAGCAGCATTCGATCCACCATCGATGGCGAATCAAGACGAGGATCGGGACCGGATGGACGCCAGCCGCGGCGCCGCTTCAGGGCGTGCCAGGGGACCTTGAGCGGGGCGAGCAGTGGGTTCTCGCTCGGGTCCACGAGCATGTTGAGCCGCATGCGGTTGTCCGCCGTGACGATCGCATGCCCGCCGGGCCGCAGCACCCGCGCCAGTTCCTCGATCCCCCGCTCCGGGGAGTGCAACCACGGCAGCACCCCGACCGCCACCACGAGGGCGAAGCTTCCGGTCGGATGGGGGAGCGCGTGTACGTCGGCGACGCTCGCGGTCATCTCGTCGGAGAGCCCGGCCTCCACGATTCGGTGGGACGTCAGGTCGACCATCTCGCTGCTGGAGTCAGTGCCCTCGACGGCGAATCCGCGGCGAGCGAGCTCGACCGCGGTCTGCCCCGCGCCGCAGCCGACCTCGAGTACCCCGGCGCCAGGCGGGAGGCTCAGCGCGTCGATCCAGCCCAACACGGTCTGCATTCGCTCTCGATAGACGAGGCCCTGTAGGCCCTCCTGGGCGTAGATATCTCGCCAGTACGTCGCTGCTTCGCTGAAGCAGGCGTCGATTTCTCGCTGCTGGCTTGGCCTCGCCTCTGTGGTCATGAATTTCACCTGCTCAGCTGCGACCACTAGGCATGCTACGGGTGCCCGTGCCCAGCTTCCTGGAAGAGATCGGCGTGCCCCTCCTCGCCGCGGCCACGGTGCCGTTCGATCCCGGGGTGGCGCCGGCCGTCCTCGAGAGCCATCTCGAGCAGAGCGCACGCCTCATGCTCGGCCTCAAGGTCTCGATGGCCTGCTGGATCATCGCCGACGAGCGCGCAACCCGGCGCAAGCTGCAAGCCGCAGACCGGGCCGGGGTGCAGACCGTGGCGGGTGGCGGCCCGTTCGAAATCGCCGTGGCACAGGGGCGTCTCGAGCCCTATCTCGACCTCTGCGCCGACATGGGGTTCCGCCGGATCGAGTGCGGCGAGGGATTCACTGAGCTCCCCGCCGATGCCACAAGCGTCGTAGAGATGGCAGCGGAGCGCCGTCTCGAGGTCGAGTTCGAGCTGGGCAAGAAGCACGGCGGCAGCTTCACCGAAGTGACCGTCGAGTCGCTGATCGATCAGGGCCGACGATGGCTCGACGCGGGCGCGACCCAGCTGGTGGTCGAAGCACGCGAGAGCGCGGCCGGCGTGGGCGTGTTCGCGGCTGACGGGACCTTCAACGCGTCCGCTGCCGAGCCCTTCGCCGAGGCCTTTGGCCTCGAGCGAGTGCTGTACGAGGCGCCGACCAAACAGAGTCAGTTCGCTTTGATCAGCCATTTCGGGCCTGAGGTCCGCCTCGGCAACGTTCCGCTTGCCGAGCTGCTGCGGGTCGAGATCTTTCGACGTGGGTTGCATAGCGACGCCTTCGGCATACAGCGGTTGCGACCACGTCACCCGGACAGGGGCAACGCGCCATGAGCCGTGTCGTCGGCGTCGACTGCTTCCACACTCACCTGGGCGACGAGACCTACGGCTGGACGATCGTCGCGGTGGACGTCATCCGGGCGGCGACCACCGCAATCACCGCTGTCGAGACGGGCCAGCGCTGCTTTCCGGTGCCTTCGATCGAGGCCGCGGTGCCACTCGCCGGCAGGCTGGAGAACCCGGTGCTTGCCGGTGAGCTCGGCGGTCTGAAGCCGTATGGGTTCGATCTTCAGAACAGCCCCACCCAGGTGGCCCAACGCGATGACATCTCGCGGCCCTTGATCCTGCTGGCAACCTCAGGCACACGCCTGATGTGCGAGGCCGCGATGCGCGGGACAGCGCACGTCGCCTGCCTGCGAAACGCGCGCGCTGCCGCGGACTGCCTGGCGGACGGGCATGAGGCGGTGATGCTGCTTGCCGCAGCCAGCCGAGGCGAGTTTCGCGAGGAGGATCAGCTCTGCTGTGCCCGCATCGCGCGCATCCTGCTCGAGCGCGGGTTCGAGGCCCGGGACCCGGAGACCGAAGCGCTTGTCGCGCGCTGGGGAGACGCATCCGACGATGCGTTCGTCGGCGGACACAGCAGCGAGTATCTGCGCCGCACCGACCAGGAGCATGACCTGGAGTTCGTCATCTCGCACATCGATGACCTCGAGACCGGCTTCGAACTCCGCGACGGCGAAGTCGTCCGCGTCGGAGAGTGATTGCCTCGGCGGCGAGGGACGACTCCTTTCCGATCGCGGACACCTCCGTCCCGATCTTCGTGCTGCGGAGCAACGACGATGTCTTCCAGCACGGCCCACTGGCTGTGGCGCGCAGCGCGGGGCGCCTCGGGATCCCGGTCCACGGCGTGTGTGGGAGCCACTGGGAGCCCATTGGGCTCTCCCGCTATAGCCAGCCGGGCGACACGGGGCTTGACTCGGACCTGCCGGACGACCAGAAGCTCGAGGCGCTCCTGGCCGTGGGCAGCCGCCTCGGCCCCGCGGTGCTGATCCCAGTCGATGACGTGAGCACGATCTTCGTCGAAGATCACTCGACTGATCTGCGCCGGCACTTCCTTTTTCCCGAACAGCCACCCAACCTCTGCCGGCGGCTGTCGAGCAAACGGGAGATGCATGACCTGTGTCGGGATCTCGGAATCCCGACGCCCGCATGCGGTTTCCCGCAGAGCGAAGCCGAGCTGCTGCTGCTAGCTGCCGAGAGCGAGTTTCCGGTGGTGCTCAAGCAGAGCGACCCCTGGCTCTCGAGCGCGGATCCCGACGCGTCCAGCGTGCTCATCGCCCACGACCACCAGACGCTCGTGGACGGCTACCGGCGCATGGAATCCCGGGAGCGGCCGAACGTCATCGTGCAGGAGTACATCCCCGGCGGGTCGGACTCGATCTGGATCTTCAACGGCTACTTCGACGGCGACTCGCAATGCCTCGCCGGCTTCACGGGCCGCAAGCTGCGGCAGCGCGGGCCGCATACGGGCCCCGCGACCCTCGGTGAGTGCGTCGCGAACGAGACCGTCGCAGCTGCGACCCTCCGATTGGCCGCGAAGATCGGCTACCGAGGCATCATCGACATCGGGTTTCGCCACGATCAACGCGACGGCCTCTACAAGCTGCTCGACGTCAAC
>JBKPTM010000043.1:0-3331 GCA_046765935.1 Actinomycetota bacterium
AGGCGGTGCGCCTCGAGCTGCTTGCCGTGCTCCTCGAAGTAGGCGACCTGGTTGCGCATCTCGCGCTCGATCTCGTCGACCGCGCGCTCCATCGTCTCCTCCTTGACCACGTAGTGGCTCGCGGGCCAGACGGAGACGTGGTCGATCACGTCGAGGATCTCGCCGGTCAGCGGATCGAAGTGCTGGATCGCCTCGATCTCATCGCCGAAGAGCTGGATCCGGTAGGCGGACTCGGCGTAGGCGGGATAGATCTCGAGCACCTCCCCCCTCGCCCGGAACGTGCCGCGCCCGAGCGTCGAGTCGTTGCGCCGGTACTGCATGCCGACCAGCTTGCGAAAGACGTCCTGGCGATCGATCCAGTCCCCGACCTTGAAGAGCTGCATCTGCTCGCGGTAGAGCTGCGGCGAGCCGATCCCGTAGATGCAGGAGACCGAGGCGACGATGATCACGTCGCGGCGGGCGAAGAGCGAAGCGGTCGCGGCGTGCCGCAGCCGGTCGATCTCGTCGTTGATCGAGGAGTCCTTCTCGATGTAGAGGTCCTGCGCCGGGACGTAGGCCTCGGGCTGGTAGTAGTCGTAGTAGCTCACGAAGTACTCGACGGCGTTCTCGGGGAAGAACTCGCGGAACTCGTTGCAGAGCTGCGCCGCCAGGGTCTTGTTGTGCGCGATGACCAGGGACGGGCGCTGGATGCGCTCGATCGTCGCAGCCATCGTGAACGTCTTGCCGGTGCCGGTCGCGCCCAGCAGCGTCTGGAAGCGCTCCTTCGAGTCGAGGCCCTCGGCGAGGCCGTCGATCGCCTTCGGCTGGTCGGCCGTGGGGCTGTACGCGGGGTTGAGCTTGAAGTCCGGCATCTCGATGAGCCTAGCTTGAGCCCCGCCCGGCACCGTGGTGGGGACGGGCAGAAGGGGTATAGGGAGGGCCATGGGAGGGCTGTTGCTGGGCCCGATTCTGCGGTACGTGAGCCAGACCGAGGCGACGATCTGGGTCGAGACCGAGGAGGCGTGCGAGGTCGAGATCCTCGGGGAGCGTGACCGGACCTTCTGCGTCGATGGCCACCACTACGCGCTGATCTGCCTCCGCGACCTCGAGCCCGGCTTCTGCCGAGAATACGAGGTGAAGCTCGATGGCGAGCGGGTCTGGCCCGTCGGCGACGAGTTCCCGCCCAGCTTCCTGCGGACGCTGGATCCCGACTCGCGACTGCGGATCGTCTTCGGGTCCTGCCGCGTTGCGGTCCCGCACCGTCCGCCCTACACCCTCACGAAGGACGAGGATCCCGAGCACGGGCGGGAGATCGACGCCCTCTACGCACTCGCCACCCGGATGACGGAGCAGCCGGTCGAGGAGTGGCCGGATCTCCTCCTCATGCTCGGCGATCAGGTCTACGCCGACGAGGACGCCCCGGAGACGAGGCGCTTCATTCGGGAACGTCGCGGCGTAGACGGCGAACCGGGAGACGAGGTCGCCGACTTCGAGGAGTACGCCCGCCTCTACCGCGAGAGCTGGGGACAGGAGGTGATCCGCTGGCTGCTCTCCGTGGTGCCCTCGGCGATGATCTTCGACGACCACGACGTCCACGACGACTGGAACACGTCGATCTCGTGGCTCGAGGAGATGCGCGCGAAGCCGTGGTGGGACCGGCGGATCACAGCCGCGCTCGCCAGCTACTGGGTCTACCAGCACCTCGGCAACCTCTCGCCCGACGAGATCGAGGAGCGCGGCGTGCTCGAGCACATCAGATCCCAGCCCGACATCGGACACGCTCTGCACGAGTGGGCCCGCGACGCGGACTGGGGCAGCGCGGGACGGCGCTGGAGCTACAGCCGAGATCTCGGCGACGCCCGGCTGGTCGTTCTCGACTCGCGCGAGGGACGGGTCCTCGGCGAGCGGCCGCGCCACATGTTCGACGAGGAGGAGTGGGAGTGGCTGGAGGAGGCGATCACGGGGGACGTCCGGCATCTTCTGATCGCCGACACGCTCCCGATCTTCCTGCCACAGGCGATCCACAACCTCGAATCGTGGGACGACGCGGTGGCCGCCGGTGCCTGGACGCGAGCGCTGAAGGGCTTCGGTGAACGGGTCCGGCGCGCGCTGGATCTCGAGCACTGGGGCGCCTTCCCGCACTCCTTTGGGCGGATGCTGGAGCTGATCCGCAGAGCCGGCGCCGGTGAGCGCGGGGACCCACCCGCCTCGATCGTCACGCTCGGGGGGGACATCCACCACGCCTACCTCGCGAAGGTCGACTTCCCCGACGAGGAGGGCGTCGTGACTCCCGTCTGGCAGGCGGTCTGCTCGCCGTTCCGGAACGCGCTCAGCAAGCGCGAGCGGCGGATCGCGCTGGCCGGCGACTCGCGGCTCGCACGGTGGATCACGCATGGCCTGGCTCGCTCAGCCCGTGTGGAGCTCTCGGAGGTCCGGTGGCACCTCGAGCAGAAGCCGACTTTCGACAACCAGTTCGCGACACTCGACATCGACGGCCCCACGGCCGAGCTCAAGATCGAGAAGACCGTCCCCGGGGACTGGCGCAGGCCTCGGATCGAGACCTCTCTGGAACGGCGTCTGGCCTGAGGCGAATGGCGCCGGAGTAACCCGGGCGCTAGCCGGCGTTGATGAAGTCCAGGCTCGCCGCGACCCTCGAGTAGACGGACGGGGCCGACGGGAGGCCGCAGAGCGCGCCACCGTAGGAGACGGTGCCGACCTCGATGGCGCCCGATGGAGTGTCTGCCACCAGCGGGCCGCCGCTGTCGCCGGAGCAGGCGGAGGTGTGGATCTTGAAGCGGCCGGCTTTCTTTCGCTTCGCTCCGAGGGAGCAGATCATGCTCTCCGGGGCGAAGAGGTCCCTCGTGTATGCCTTCAGGCAGCGGTGGTCCGTCCGCACGATCTCGACCGTCTGCTTGAGAAATCCTGAGAGATGAACACCGAACGGGTTGGTCGCGCCATAACCCGCCACGCGGAGCTGCGAGCCGGGTTGGGTCACGATGGCGCTCTGCGTGGGGTTCGCCAGCGCAACGGGTGTGACGCTCGTCGGCTGCGCGAGGTTGAGGACGGCGACGTCGTGCAGGCCGGTCTGCTCGAAGTCCGGATGGACCCTGCCCGAGCTGACGCCGATGACTTGACCCACTGCCTGATCCCGCAGGGTGGGCCGCCCGATGATCACCTGGAAGTTGGCGAGGTTGAAGCCGGCGACGCAGTGACCCGCGGTGAGCACCTTGGTCGGGGCGATGACCGACCCCCCGCAATGCATGTGGCCCTTGCGGAAGATCGCGACCGCATAGGGCCATTGCGCCGGGTTGGCGGGTCCGCCGCCGACGATCGAAGGCCGTGCGCGAGGCGC
>JBKPTM010000044.1:0-3844 GCA_046765935.1 Actinomycetota bacterium
GAATCGTCTCCTCCATCTCCTGGACCGGCGGCAGGGCGTATTCGCCGTTCAGGTAGCGGACGACCAGCTTGCTCTGCAGCTCGACGAACGGGAACAGCGTCGGCACTGTCTGGGCGAAGCCGACGAAGGCGAGGTCGTCGATGCCCGGCACGAAGATCCGCTTGTAGAGCGGGAAGCGGTTCTCGGGCGCCGAGAGGAACTCGGGCTCGAAGAAGGGGAAGGTGATCTTGTAGCCCGTCGCGTAGACGATCGCGTCGATCTGCTCCGTCGTCCCGTCCTCGAATCGCACGCGGTCGCCCTGCAGCTCCTCCACGTTGGGCTTCCCAACGGCGTCGCCTGAACCGAGGCGCAGGAGAAGCTCGCTGGAGACAGTCGGATGCGCCTCGAGGAACCGGTGGTTGGGGTGGGGGAGGCCGAAGTCCTCCATCCGCCCGGACGCGAGATACGGCAACGGCCGTGCGAGCCAGCGCTGGACCTTGAGCGGCAGCCGCGGGTTGGTCTTGACCAGCTTGCCGATCGGCTGCCCGAAGAGGTATTTCGGCATCACCCAGGCTCCGCTGCGGGTCGAGATGAACACCTTCTCGGCCACGCCCTTCCGGGATAGCTCGGAGACGATGTCGACCGCGCTGTTGCCGATGCCCACCACCAGGACCCGCTTACCGGTCAGGTCGAGCGGCTCGGTGGGGGAGAGGTAGTGGTGGGAGTGGAGGGTCTCGCCGTCGAAGGTGCCGGGAAAGTCCGGAAAGCGGGGGTCCCAGTGGTGTCCATTGCCGACGATCAGGCAGTCGAATTCCTGGACCGAGTCGTCTTCGAGGGTGATCCGCCAGCCGCCGCGCGGGTTCCGCGCCGCGTGCTTGACCCCCGACTGAAACCGGATTCGATCTCGCAGGGAGAAGGCGTCGGCGTAGTCGTTGAGATAGGCCCGGATGCGCTCGTGGTGCGGGTAGTCCGAGTAGTCCTCGCCCATGGGCATGTCGCGGAACGAGACGCTGTCGCGGTAGGTGTCGATGTGAAGCGAGCGGTAGGCCGAGGACCGCCCGTTGGGGTTGCCGAAGTACCAGTTGCCGCCGATGTCGTCGCTCGCCTCGAAGCACGTGTAGGGGATGCCCCAGTCGGAGAGCGCTTTGCCGGCGGTCAGCCCGCTGATGCCGGCGCCGATCACGCAGGTGGTGGGCTTGGCGGACATGTGCGACGTGAGTCTAGGGAACTGGCTGGTCAGCCAGTTCCGGCTAGACGTCGTTGGAGACGTTGATGCCCAGGTTGTTCAGCAGGTCCTGCGCCCAGCGGTTGAAGGTGTCGAACCAGCCGGTGAGGATCGCGATGCCGAAGGCGATCAGGATCACGCCCCCGATCGCCATGATCACCGGGTAGTGCCGCTTGATGACCGCGAACGCGGTCGTCATCCGGCTGAACGCGATCGAGGTCAGCAGGAACGGGATCGCCAGGCCGGCCGAGTAGACGGCTAGGAGGAAGGCGCCGTGCGCGGCAGACCCCGAGACCGCCGCCGCGCTCAGGATCGCGGCCAGGGTCGGCCCGATGCAGGGCGTCCAGGCCACGCCGAAGGCCGCGCCCGCCACCAGCGGACCGCCGGTCCCGGCGTGCTCGAGCAGGGTCTCGACGTGCCACTCACGGTTGAGCTGCGGAATGAAGAGCGCCGCGATGAAGAAGACGCCCATCGCGATGATCAGCCAGGCCGCGATCTTGTCCAGCAGAAGCTGGTGGTGCTGCAGGGTGCTGCCGATCCCGGTGGCGCCGAGCCCGAGCAGGATGAAGATCACCGAGAAGCTCGAGACGAAGAGCAGGCTGGGGACGATCACCCGTCGCCAGTCGGCTCGCTCCAGGTCGGCCGCAGCCACGCCGGTGACCGCGGATAGGTAGCCCGGCACCAGGGGCAGCACGCAGGGCGAGAGGAACGAGACGATCCCCGCCGCGAGGGCGGTGAGGATGCCGACTCCGGATGCGGGATCGCCGCTCACAGCAAGGAACACAGATGGGATTCTGGCGGACGAATCACGCCTGGACCAGGCACGAATCGGCTGTGCGCCCAGGCACCGTGCTTATTACTGAACAGGTCTGCGGATCGGCCCGGATGATCGTCAATACGTGCCTGCGTAGGGTTTGGCCTGCATCCGGATCCCCGGCCAACGGCACCCGTTTCACAGGCGTCCAGCACGTTGGCCAACCCGGCGAGGCGGCCTTCATCCCCCTGGGGTCGCCTCGCCGGGCTCTTTTTCAGGCCCGTTGTTTGGACGTTTCCACCGAGCCGTAAACAACTGCGTCTACGGCTCCGGCCCGGGGTCCTGTCCGAGGATCGTCCGCAGCCCCCGGGCGGCCTTCGGCGCCAGCTCGCGGGCGTTGTTGTTGAACATCACGTGGACCTGATCGGCGTCGGAATCGAGCGCCTTCGCGCGGCCCGCGATCTCTTCCAGCTCCTCCTCGGAGTAGTCGTAGTCGAAGCGCTCGGCGACGCTGCGGCCATGCAGGTAGCCCTCCGTGTTGCGCCCGTGGCAGCGCATGTAGGCGAGGGCGTCATCGGTGACGGCGTCGATCGGAGGGAAGATCGGGACGTGATCGCCCGGCGGTGTGTCCACGGAGACGAAGACGGCGTCGTGGGCGGAGAGCCAGTCGAGGACACTCTCGAACCGCTTCGATGAGGCCCAGCTTCGGCGTCTGAACTCCAGGGCGACCGGCGTGGGGGAGAGCCCCTCGATCACCGGGGCGAGCTCGTCCAGCTCGTTCTCGCGCGGGTCGAAGGCCGGCGTGAGCTGCAGGACGTAGGCGCCCAGCTTGCCGGCGTCCGCGAGGGGCTTCATCGCCTCGGCCGTCCGCCGAACCATCTCGTCCTGGAGGCCCGCGTCCAGCAGGATACGCCCGCGCTCGTTGGTCTCGACCTCGTCCCTCAGGTCCTTGGGGAGCTCCTTGAGCTGCGAGGCGTGGCGAGAGAGCAGCCGGTGGAGCTTGACGTCGAACCGGAAGCCGTCCGGCGTCTGCTTCGCCCAGCTCTCCACGGTCGAGGTCGCCGGGATCGCGTAGAAGCTCGAGTTGAGCTCGACCGCATCGAAGCGCTCGGCGTAGAACCCGAGCCTCTCCTTCGCCGCCATCCCCTGCGGATACCAGTGCTCGACGAAGCCGGGATCCGACCAGCTCGAGGTGCCGACGATGATGGCCACGCCGAGATGATCGGCTATCGAGCGGTGGCGAGCGGCTCGAGGAGCGAGGTGGTGCCCTGGTCCCAGCGCCCGAGGACGTGCGAGGCGAATCTCCCGTCCAACTCGAGCAGGGCCCGCACGCCGAAGATGATGTCGCCTGCGAGATCCGGCTCGGCGATCGCGAGCCCCTGCGCCATGTCGTAGACGGCGATGTTCTCGTGGACCGAATCGGCCTCCACGTGCTCATCGAAGAAGTCCAGCGCGTCGTCGCCGACCCCCAGGCGCCGGAGGCCCTTCGCGTAGCGGCCATTGGGGATCGGCGAGGTCGTCTCGAAAGCGGCGAGGTGGCCGACGATCGCTCCGCGCAGCCTCCGATTCAACCCACAGAGCGACATCAGGTTGACCGTCGCCAGGGTCACCGCCGGGATCCGATTCAGGTATGCGCCGTAGGCAGTGTCGAGATCCAGTGCCCGCATCGCCTTGGCGAAGAGCGTGGCGTGCACGCGCTCGGGCCGCCCACCGCCGTACTCGTCGGCCTGCACCTCGACGAGCGCCGCCTTGGCGGGTCCGTCTAGCCGTGGGATGGCCCACGAGTGCGGGTCGGCCTCCTTCAGCTGGTACGCGGAGCGGTGGATGAGGAACTCTCGGAACTGGTCCAGTGACGCCTCGCGCTCCATGTAGCGGGAGAGCTGCGG
>JBKPTM010000045.1:0-4149 GCA_046765935.1 Actinomycetota bacterium
GCCTGAAGCAGCTCGAGAACGCCGGCATCGGCGAGGGCTCGATCCTGCCGCACGAGATCCTCGTCGAGGGCAAGACGAACCCGCAGACGGTCGCTGACGATCTGAACAAGGTGGACGGGATCCATGGCGCGGTCGCGCCGAGCGGGCCGGAATGGAACCGCGGAGGAACGCACATCGTGGAGGCCATCCCGGTTCCGGACAGCGGGACCAGCCAAGGGCACGACACCTTGAACGAGGTCCGGGACACGGCCCACTCGGCCGGCTCCGGAGTCCGGGTCGGCGGCGGTCCAGCCGCGAACCAGGACTTCATCGACGCCGTCTACGGCGCCTTCCCGCTGATGATCGCGCTGATCGCGATCACCACGTTCATCCTGCTGGCGAGAGCGTTCCGCTCGCTGCTGCTGCCGCTGAAGGCGATCCTCCTCAACATCCTGAGCGTGGCGGCGGCCTGGGGCGTGCTGGTCCTCGTCTGGCAGGAGGGCTACGGCTCCGAGGCGATCTGGGGCATTCAGGCGACAGGCTCGATCCAGTCCTGGATGCCGCTGATCATCTTCGCCTTCCTGTTCGGGCTCTCCATGGACTACGAGGTGTTCATCCTCTCCCGGATGCGGGAGGAGTACGACCGCACCGGCTCGACCGATGTGGCCGTGGTCCAGGGAATCGGCAGGACCGGCAGGCTGGTGACCAGCGCAGCGCTGATTCTGTTCCTGGCGTTCATGTCGATGGCGTCGGGACCGGAGACGGACCTCAAGATGTTCGCGACGGGTCTGGCGGCCGGGATCCTGATTGACGCCACCATCATCCGGGCGTTGATCGTGCCTGCCGTGATCTCGCTGATGGGCCGCTGGAACTGGTGGCTCCCCACTTGGCCCGCTCGCCTGCTCCGCGTGGAGCCCTCCCTGCCCCGGAGGGTCGCCACCGGGGAGGCGGAGGGCTGAGGACAACGGCGGACTTCTCCCTCCGCCGATCCCGGATCACCCGCGGGCCCGGCCGGCAAAGCCGCCCGGGCCCGCCCGCTAATTTGGCGCCGTGAGGCGCGCTTTCATAGCGATCGCCGCCGGAATCGCCCTGGCGGATGCCTCGATCGTCACGCTCGGCCTGCCCTCGATCCTGGTCGAGCTCAACGCCACGGTCGAGGGGGTCGCCCTGGTGCTCGGGGTCTACACGGCCGTCCTGGCCGTGGCGCTGCTGCCGGCGGCCTGGCTGTGCCGGCGCTTCGGCGACGCTCGCGTCGGGGCCGCCGGCTTCGCCCTCTTTCTCGCGGCATCGCTCGGCTGCGGCGCCTCCAACTCGCTGGGCCTCCTGCTCACGCTGCGAGGGATTCAGGCGCTGGGCGGTGCGGCGGGCCTCGTTTCTGCGTTCGCGCTGCTCGACGGAGGCCGCCCGGGTCACGGCCGCCGGCTGTGGGTGGCGGCCTCGGTGTTCGGAATCGCCGTCGGTCCGGCGCTGGGCGGGGCGCTCACCCAGGCCTTCTCCTGGCGCGCGATCTTCCTGGCCCAGGCGCCGATCGTGCTCCCGGGGCTCCTGGTCGCGCTGCAGGTGGCGCGGACCGAGGCGCCGGAGGTCATCGTCCGCGACGAGGGCCGCGCCTCATCCCCACTGCCGTGGCGCCCCGCGATCGCTTTGGCGCTCCTCTCCGCCTCGCTCACCGCCGTCGTCTTCCTCGTCGTCCTCCTCCTGGTCTCCGGCTGGAGCATCGAGCCGCTGGCGGCCGCGCTCGCGGTCAGCGTCCTGCCGGTCGCGGCGATCGCCTCGTCGCGCCTGGGCGGCGATCCCGAGGTCAAGGCGGTCGCGGGCTGCCTGCTGGTGGCGGGCGGGGTAGGCTGCCTCGCGTTGCTGCCGGGGGCGTCGGCCTGGTGGACGGTGATACCGCAGGTGCTCGCGGGCGCCGGAATGGGCCTCGCGCTGCCGGCCCTCTCCGGTGAGCTGATCCCCGAGCGCACGCGGCAGGACACCGCCAGGCTGCTGTCGATCCGCCACGCCGGGATCGCGATCGCGCTCGCCGCCCTCGCTCCGCTGATCTCGTCGAACCTGACATCGACCATCGACACCGCCCGCGAGCAGGGCACCGCGGCGGTCCTCGACGCGAAGCTCCCGCCACAGGACAAGATCGACATCGCGCCCGACCTGTTCGGCGGGCTCAACACCGACGACCCGCGAGGGGAGCTGCAGAAGGAGATCAACAAGGCCAAGGCCGGGCTGGAGGGTGACGAGGCAACCGAGATGGACAACCTCGGCGACCGACTCGATGACGTCGTGACCGGCGCCGTCCGTTCCGCCTTCCGGCCGACGTTCATCGTCACCGCGGGGCTCGCGCTGCTCGCGGCCCTGATCCTGCTGACGGGCGCGGGGCGGGCCGCAGCTTCGTTCACCAGACCGGCCGTGGCTATCGCCGCGGTCGCGGCGCTCCTGGCTGCGGGTGGTTACGGCATCGCGTACGCGAGCTCGGCCAGGGAGACAGTCAAGATCGGCGACCCCTGCGAGGACCGCCAGCTCCCCGACGTCGGCGGGATCAGCGGCGCTCTCCAGAACCTCTCGCTCGAGGCGCTCGACCGCGCCGCCTGCAAGTTCGGCTCGAGCCGCGAGGAGCTCCTGCTCGCGCTCTTCGACGACCGCCTCCAGCGCAAGTTCGAGGAGGAGCACGGCGTCGATCCGCGCTCGGCGTCCTCGCTGATCCAGGGTGTACTCGGCCTCTGACCTTCGAGGTAATCGCGGCGCCCCAGCTCCACCCCATACGGTCTCGGAAGTGAGCGAGACGCCGACCCGCCGCCAGATCATCGAGCAGTTCATCCCGAACTCGCCCCACGCGGCGCAGCTGGGGATCAAGGTCGTCTCCCTCGGCACCGACGAGGCGGTGCTCGAGCTGCCCTTCAAGCCCGAGCTGGCGACGATCGGGGATGTGGTCCACGGCGGCGCGATCGGGGCGCTGATCGACACGGCGGCGATGGCCGCGGCCTGGGCGACGGATGAGGTCCCGGAGAGCGTGGCGGGCTCGACCGTCTCCATGGCGGTCAACTTCGCCTCGGCGGCCAGCGGCGTCGACCTGCGCGCCGAGGGGCGCGTCGCGAAGCGCGGCGGCAGGCTCAGCTTCTGTGAGGTCACTGTGACCGACCCCGACGGAGCGGTGGTCGCACATGGGATCGCCACATACAGGTTTGGGTAAGAATCCCCGGCCCCACACCCTCATAAAACGGGTTGCGCTGTCGCGCACCCTCGCATGAAAGGCGACGACCTTGGGACTGCTTGACGGAAAGAGCGCGATCATCACCGGCTCGGCGAGAGGAATCGGCCGCGCCGCGGCCGAGTTGTTCGTCAAAGAGGGCGCCAAGGTCCTGATCAACGACCTGGATGGAGACGTCGCCCAGGAGGCGGCGAACGAAATCGAGGGCGAGACCGCGGTCTTCGCCGGCGATCTGACCAAGCCCGGCATGCCGGACGACATGGTCAAGGCCGCCATCGACGCGTTCGGCCAGGTCGACGCGGTGGTCAACAACGCCGGCTACACCTGGGACGGCGTCGTCCACAAGATGAGCGACGAGCAGTTTCAGGCGATGCTCGACATCCACACGATCGTTCCCTTCCGGGTGATCCGCGCCCTCGCCCCCACCTGGCGCGAGGCGGCGAAGCATGAGGCTCAAGAGGGCAAGGAGGTGTTCCGCAAGATCGTCAACATCACCTCGATCTCGGGCACCATGGGCAACGCCGGCCAGGCGAACTACTCGTCGGCGAAGGCGGGCGTCACCGGCCTGACCAAGACGGTCGCCAAGGAATGGGGTCAGTTCAAGATCAACTGCAACGCGGTCGCCTTCGGGTTCGTGGAGACCCGGCTCACCCAGGCGAAGGAGAAGGGCGAGACGATGCAGGCCGCCGGCGAGAGCACCGAGGAGGTCTCCCTGGGCATCCCGGAGCAGATGCGGCAGATGGCCCGGCTGACGATCCCGCTCGGTCGGCCCGCCGAGCCGTCCGACGCCGCGGGCCCCGTCATGTTCCTCTGCTCGGAGTACTCCAACTTCATCCAGGGTCAGATCATCAACGTCACCGGTGGACAGTTCACCGGGATGTACTCCTGAGGGTCGGCCGCGAGGCAGCAGCCGCGGTGGTGACTGCCGCCGCGTTGATGCTGGGCGGCTGTGGGGGCGGCGCCACAGG
>JBKPTM010000046.1:0-3758 GCA_046765935.1 Actinomycetota bacterium
CGACTATATGTTCGTCGGCAGCGTCAGATGTGTATAAGAGACAGGCCGATGATGAAGACCGCGTCGTACTCGAGCCCCTTCGCGTTGTGCAGCGTCATCAGAGTGACCTTGGACTCGCCGCGCTCCAGGTCGTCCTGGTCGGTGTAGAGCGAGATGGCCTGGAGGAACTCCTCCAGGGGGTCGAGCTCGGAGGGCCCCTCTACCTCTCGGTTCGCGTCGAACTCCGCGGCCACGCCGACCAGTTCCTCGAGGTTCTCGATCCTCCCCTCGGCCTCGATCGTCCGCTCGGCGCGGAGCGCATCCAGATAGCCCGAGCGCTCCAGCAGCGCGCGGAGGAGCTCGGCCACCTGGCCTCCCTCGAACTCGGCGCGCAGCTCCTCGATCACCTCGGTGAAGCGGGAGATCGAGCGGATCGCGGCCGCGGCCAACCCGGGGATCGCCTCGGGCTCGAGGGCGACCTCCCAGATGGTCCGGCCGGTGGTGTTCGCGTGATTGCGGATCCTGCCCTGGCTGGTGTCGCCGATCCCGCGCCTCGGCGAGTTGACGACGCGCGAGAAACTCACCTCGTCCGCCGGGTTGACCATCAGCTGCAGGTAGGCGATCGCGTCCTTGATCTCAGCGCGCTCGTAGAACTTCGTCCCCCCGATCACCTGGTAGGGCAGCTCGTAGCGGACCAGGATGTCCTCGAGCACCCGGCTGTGGGCGTTGGTCCGGTAGAAGACCGCGATCTCGTCGCGGCTCATCGCGTGCTGATCGATCAGCTCCTCGATCTCGCCGGCGACGAAGCGAGCCTCGGCGTGCTCGTCCTCGAGCTCGGCGACGTGGATCTTCTCGCCCTCGCCGTGGTCCGACCAGAGGTTCTTGCCGAGCCGCCCGGTGTTGTGGGAGATCACCGCGTTGGCGGCCTCGAGGACGGTCTCAGTCGAGCGGTAGTTCTGCTCCAGCTTGACGACGTGCGCGTCCTTGAAGTCGATCGTGAACTCGAGGATGTTCCGAACCTCCGCCCCGCGGAAGCCGTAGATCGACTGGTCCTCATCGCCGACGACTGTCAGGTTGCCGTCCTCTCCCGTGAGCAGCTGCAGCAGCCGGTACTGCGCGTGGTTCGTGTCCTGGTACTCGTCGACCAGGACCCAGCGGAAGCGCTCGCGGTAGCGGCGGCGGACGTCCTCGAAGAGCTCGAGCACGTTGACGGTCCGCATCAGCAGGTCGTCGAAGTCCATCGAGTTCGCCTCGAGCATCCGGCGCTCGTAGAGGCGGTACGCCTGGCCGACCATGTCCTCGAACGGGCCGCCCGCCTGCTCCTGGTAGGTCTCGGCGTCGATCAGCTGGTTCTTCGCGTCCGAGATCCTGGCTCGGACGGCCCGCGGCGGATATCGCTTGGTGTCCACCTCGAGCTCCTCCAGGCAGCGCTTCAGCATCCGCAGCGAGTCGGCCTCGTCGTAGATCGTGAAGCGAGGGGTGTAGCCGAGGCGCTCGGCCTCCATGCGGAGCAGCCGAGCGCAGGCGGCGTGGAATGTCATCACCCACATCCGTCGCGACACGCCGCCGACCAGCCCGGCGACTCGCTCACGCATCTCGTCCGCGGCCTTGTTGGTGAAGGTGATCGCGAGGATCTGGTTGGGATGCGCGAGACCGGTCGCCAACAGCCAGGCGATCCGATGCGTCAGGGCGCGGGTCTTGCCCGAGCCGGCCCCCGCCAGGATCAGCAGCGGCCCCTCGCCGAAGGTGACCGCCTCTCGCTGGGGCCCGTTCAGATCCGCGAGCAGGCGCTCGACCTGGTCCGCGCCCGCCTCGATCGGGGCGCCCCGCGCCTCCTCCGTCGCTTCCTCGCCCGACTGCTCGGGCGCGACCTTCAGTTCCTCTCTCGGCTGAGCCACGAGCCAAGCATAGGCTCGTGCCCAGCGGCTACCCGCCGGCCGAGCTAGGTCCCTGCTTCGGTCGCAGCTCGGTGACGTCGGCCTCGCGGGGCTTCTCGCCATTGAGGCGGTCGAGCCGCTGCTCTAGGTCGGAGATGCGCCTCGATAGCTCCTTCATCGCCTCGGCGATGGGGTCGGGCAGGTGGATCCAGTCGGTGTCCGGCCCCTCGACCTTCTTGCCCTCGACGCGGACCGGGTGGCCGGGGTTGCCGACCACAGTGGTGTGGTCCGGGACATCCTCGATCACGACCGTGTTCGCGCCGATCTTGGCGTTGCGGCCCACGGTCACCGGGCCGAGCAGCTTGGCCCCCGAGCCGACCGTGACGTCATCCTCGAGCGTCGGGTGTCGCTTGCCGCGCGCGAAACCGGTGCCGCCCAGGGTCACCCCCTGATAGAGCGTCACCCGGTCCCCGATCTCGGCGGTCTCGCCGATCACCACTCCCGACCCGTGATCGATGAAGAAGTCCGAGCCGATGCTCGCGGCCGGGTGGATCTCGATGCCGGTTACCGAGCGGCTCGTGTAGGCGATCGCCCGCGGCGCCAGAGGCACCTCGGCCTCCCAGAGCGCGTGCGCGAAGCGGTGAGCGAGCAGAGCTTGCACGCCAGCCCAGCCGGTGAGGATCTCGAGCGTGCCGATGCCGCGCGCCGCGGGGTCGCGCTCGCGGGCGGAGGCTACGTCCGCCGTGACCTCCTTGACCACGCGCCTGAGCGTGCTTAGGCCGAGCACGCCTCGAAGCTTAGGGAGCGGCGGGAGTCAGGACGGGGCGAAAAACGGCAGCGACATGTAGCGCTCGCCGGAGTCCGGAACGATCACGACGATCCGCTTGCCGGCCATCTCCTCGCGCGCGGCCAGGTCGAGGGCGGCGCGAACCGCCGCTCCGGCCGAGATCCCGATCAGGAGCCCCTCATGCTGGGCCGCCGCCCGGGCGGTATCCAGAGCGTCCTCGTCGCTGATGCCGACGATCTCGTCGATCACCTCGCGATCGAGGACCTCGGGCACGAAGCCGGCGCCGATGCCCTGGATCTTGTGGGGGCCGGGCCGGCTGCCCGAGAGCACGGCCGACGCGGATGGCTCGACCGCGATCACCTGGATGCCGGGACGGCGCTCCTTCAGCACCTGGCCGACGCCCGTGATCGTCCCGCCCGTGCCTACGCCGGCGACGAAGGCATCGACCTCGCCGTCGAGGTCGCGCCAGATCTCCTCGGCGGTCGTGCGGCGGTGGATCTCCGGGTTTGCCGGATTGGAGAACTGCTGCGGGATGAAGCCGTCGTGCTCCGCGGCGAGCCGGTTGGCGAGCTCCACCGCCTCATTCATCCCTCCGAGCGACGGGGTCTCGTGGACTTCGGCCCCGTAGGTGCGAAGCAGGGCCGTCCGCTCGCGGCTCATTCCCTCCGGCAGGGTGAGGATCAGCCGGTAGTCGCGGGCGGCGGCGACCAGGGCGAGCGCGATGCCCGTGTTGCCGCTGGTCGGCTCGACGATCACCGAGCGTCCGCGCTCGATCAGGCGGTCCCGCTCGGCGGCGTCGATCATCGCCACCCCGATGCGGTCCTTGACCGATCCTCCGGGATTGAAGAACTCGAGCTTGGCCACGACCTCGCCGGGCAGGTCGGCGCCGAGCCGGGGCAGCGCCACCAGGGGCGTGTTGCCAACCACCGCAGAGCTCTCGGCTCCGACGCGAAGTGTCGTGGCTGTCCCGTTCGACCCGGCCATTGGGACAAACTAGCGGAACCGGGTCAGGTTTCCGGTGATTCCGGTGCTCTCGTCCCGGGCGCCGCCTGGCGAGTAGGTAGGGTGGCGGCATGCCACGACTCGCCTTCCCGGGGAGGTTCTTCGCGATCGCC
>JBKPTM010000047.1:0-2509 GCA_046765935.1 Actinomycetota bacterium
GACGGCGGATGCGGGGGAGACGGATGCGCTGGTGCGCACCCCCGTCGGCGAGCAGCGGTTCGAGCTGCCCTTTGCCGAGGCGCACAACCTCGACAACGCGCTGGCCGCGATCGCCGCGGGGGTCGCACTCGGCTCTCCCCTTGCTGAAATGGCGGGTCTGGCGCCCGGGATAGTCTTCTCGCGGCTTCGTGGGGAGCTGGTGGAGCTCCCGGAGGACTCCGTCCTGATCATCGACTCCTACAACGCCAACCCCATTTCGATGCGGGCGGCGCTGGACCATCTCGCCTCACTCGACGCGGGGGGCCGGCGCCTCGCCGTGCTCGGTGAGATGCGCGAGCTGGGGCCGGACGCCCCGGGCTATCACCGCGAGATCGGCGAGTACGCGCGCGAGCGCGGCGTGGAGCTGATCATCGGCGTGGGCGAGCAGGCCTCCTCCTACGAGCCCGACCAGCAGGTGGCGGACGCCGAGGCCGCCGCCGACGCGCTCGCGGCTGCCCTGCAGCCGGGCGATGCCGTCCTCGTCAAGGGCTCGCGGGCCGTGGGGCTCGAGCGGGTCGCAGAGAAGCTCGCGAGCTCCTAGATGCTCGGCGAAATCCTGATCGCCGGCATGGCCGCGATGCTGATCTGCATCTTCCTCGGGCCGAAGTTCATCGAGTACCTGCGGCTGCGGGAATTCGGCCAGCAGATCCGCGAGGAGGGGCCGGAGGAGCACCACGAGAAGGCCGGCACGCCGACGATGGGCGGGCTGATCATCTTCACCGCAATCGCGATCCCGTACCTGGTCCTCTCCGACCGCAGCACGGCGAGCCTCGCGGTCTTCGGCGTCGCGCTCGGCTGCGCCGCGATCGGCTTCGTGGACGACTTCCTGAAGATCACCCGTCGCCGCTCGCTCGGCCTCTCAGCGCGGTACAAGCTGCTCTTCCAGGCAGCCCTGGCGCTCGGTCTCTGGTACGTCGCCAGGCACTCGGTCGGCCTCGACTCGAGCCTCGAGCTGAGGATCTCCGACGCCTCCCTCGACATTCCGGACTGGCTCTACCCGGTGGTGATCTTCCTCGTGATCGCCGGCTCGAGCAACGCCGTCAACCTGACGGATGGGCTCGACGGGCTGGCCGCCGGCTGCTGCGCGATCGTGCTCCTGGCCTACATCGCGATCACCTTCATCACCTCGGGCGAGCACGATCTCTCCCTGCTCTCGGCGACCTTCGTCGGGGGCTGCATCGGCTTCCTCTGGTTCAACGCGTTCCCGGCCTCGATCTTCATGGGCGACACCGGTTCGCTCGGACTGGGGGGCGCGATCGGGGCGCTGGCCGTGATGACCCAGACGGAGATCCTGCTGATCATCACCGGCGGGATCTTCGTGATCGAGGCCCTCTCCGTCGCCCTCCAGGTCGCGACCTTCAAGACGCTCCGCCGGCGGGTGCTCCTGATGGCGCCCGTCCACCACCACTTCGAGCTGCTCGCGTGGTCGGAGACCAAGATCATGCTCCGCTTCTGGATCGTCGCCGCCGTCTGCGCCGGGATCGGCTTCACGCTCTACCAGCAGGCGATCGGCACCTAGCCCGGACGCAAATCACAGAACTATCCGGCGAGGCCGCAATACGATCGCCGCTCGGACCCGTACCTACATCCAAACGCAAACTCAAACCTAAGGATGGGGAGAGGATGAACGCGAACAAGGCACTGTGGGAGAAGGGTGATTTCACGCGGATCGCAGCGACGATGCGAGAGAGCGGGGAAGAGCTCGTTCAGAAGCTTGGGGTCAGCGAGGAGCTCAAGGTCCTGGACCTCGGTTGCGGTGACGGAACCACGGCTGTGCCGGCGGCCCAGCAGGGCGCCGATGTGCTCGGCGTCGACATCGCCAGCAACCTGGTGGACGCGGGCAACGCTCGCGCCCAGGAGCTGGGTCTGACCAACCTCTCCTTTCAGGAGGGCGATGCGACGGATCTGAACGAGCTCGATGATGAGGCCTTCGACCTCGTCGTCAGCATCTTTGGAGCGATGTTCGCTCCCACCCCATTCGATGTGGCCAAGGAGATGGTTCGAGTGACGAAGCCCGGCGGGCGAATCGTGATGGGGAACTGGATCCCCAACGATCCGACCCTGGTCGCCCAGATCCTCAAGATCAGCTCCTCGTACGCGCCCCCGCCTCCGGAGGGCTTCGTCAGCCCGATGACCTGGGGCCTGGAGAACGAGGTGATCGAGCGGTTCACCGCGGCAGGAGTCCCCGAGGAGCGGATCTCGTTCGACAGGGACACCTGGACATTCCGGCACCCTGGGCAACCGTCAGAGCTTGTGGCGATATTCAGGGACTACTACGGGCCGACGATGAACGCCTTCGAGGCGGCTGCGGCCGACGGCCGGGAGGATGACCTCCAGGCCGAGTTGGACGCGCTCTTCGCCGAGCAGAACACAGGCAACGGGGCCACCTCGATCCCGGCGACCTTCCTGCGGGTGACGGTAGACCGATAGCCCGCCGGTCTCCAGCGTTGGGATAGGTCTGGCTACACCC
>JBKPTM010000048.1:0-3253 GCA_046765935.1 Actinomycetota bacterium
CTGCGAGGTCTTCGTCGTAGGCCACGGGCGTCAGCGTAGGCGACGGATAGACTCGATTCGTGGCCGAATCCGCGTCTCTATACCGGCGCCACCGCCCGCGGAGCTTCAGCGAGGTGGTGGGGCAGGAGCACATCGTTCGCACTCTCTCCAACGCGGTCGAGAAGGACCGGGTCCATCACGCCTATCTGTTCGTCGGCTCGCGCGGAACCGGCAAGACCTCGATGGCGAAGATCCTCGCTCGCTCCCTCAATTGCGTGCAGGGCCCGACGCTGACACCGTGCGGCGAGTGCGAGCCCTGCCGGACGATCGCGGCGGGGACCTCGCTCGACGTGATCGAGATGGACGCCGCCTCCAACCGCTCGGTCGACGACATCCGCGACCTCCGCGAGCGGGTCGGGTTCGCGCCGGCCGCCGGGCGCTGGAAGGTCTACATCCTGGACGAGGCGCACATGCTCACCAAGGAGGCCTGGAACGCGTTCCTGAAGACGCTCGAGGAGCCGCCACCCAACACCGCCTTCGTCCTCGCCACCACCGAGCCCCAGAAGGTGATGGCCACGATCGTCGACCGCTGCCAGCGCTTCGACTTCCAGCGCCCCTCGCTGGAGCAGATCGCGGAGGTCGTCCGCCGGGTCGCCCAGGCCGAGGGCATCACGATCGACGATGGAGCCGTCGCGCTGCTCTCGCGCTCTGCCTCCGGCAGCTTCCGCGACGCTCTCGGCACCCTCGATCAGCTGGTCGCGTTCGGCGGCGAGGCGGTGACGACCGACGTGGTGGTCGAGCTGCTGGGCGCCGCCGATGCCGAGCTCCTCTTCGACACCACAGATGCCCTCGCCAACGGCGATGCTCGCGCCGCATTGGAGGCGGTCGATCGCCTGGCCCGCTCCGGCCGTGACCCGGGCCAGTTCGCGCGCGACCTGATCGCCCACCTGCGCCAGCTCCTCGTCACCCGCGCCACCGGCGACGTCCCCGAGTCCTTCACCGTCACGGTCGCCCAGCCGGATCGGCTCGCGGCCCAGGCAGAGGGGATCGACGACGCCAAGCTCGTAGGCGCGATCGATGCCCTCAGTGCCGCTGTCGCAGCAATGAGAGAGGGCGACGACCCGCGTCTTACGTTGGAGGTGGCGCTGCTCAAGGTGGCCACGCCCTCGCTGGACTCGTCTCGCGAGGCCCTCCTGCGCCGCATCGAGTCTCTGGAGTCTCGACTCGGGGCGGGGGCGGCCGTGGAAGCGTCCCCAGAAGGCCGGGCCGGCGACGAATCCCCTTCGCGGGCTCCGGCCGAAGATGAGCGGCCCCCCAGTGAGCCTTCTGGGTCCGCTCCCCCGGCCGCCCCGTCATCGACTGAAATTCAGAAGGCCGAGGCGCCGGAGCCCGAGGCCCGCACGGCGACGGCCACCGCTGATGTCGACATCGAGCGCGTCGTCGAGGTGTGGCCGGCCGTGGTCGACCACCTGCGCGATTCCGGCTCAGCGATGCTCTCGACTCTCTTCGACGATGCGAAGCCGCTCGGGATCGACGAGGAGCGGTCGGTGCTGCGGATCGGTTTTCCCGACTCCGCAAAGTTCCAGAAGAAGAAGGCCGAGTCGTCGGCGAATGTCGAGCGCATGGCGGAGGCGATCGGCTCGATCGCCGGGCAGCGGCTGCGCCCGGTTTACGAGCTGATCGAGGATCAGAACGGTGGTGCCGCGCCCAAGGAGCAGGCGGACCTGAGCGAGGACGAGCTGGTCGAGATGGTCAAGGACAGCTTCGACGCCGACGAGGTCGTCCCGGACGAGGCCCGAGAGAGTGGGGCCGGCTGATGCCGCAGGGACCCAACCTCAACCAGCTGCTCAAGCAGGCCCAGCAGATGCAGGCCGAGATGGCCAAGGCCCAGGAGGAGCTGAAGAACGAGACGGTCGAGGCGAGCGCAGGCGGCGGCATGGTCAAGGTGACGATGAGCGGCGATATGCAGCTCCGCGAGATCACCATCTCGCCGGATGCGATCGACCCGGAGGACCCCGAGCTCCTTCAGGACATGGTCACCGCCGCGGTCAACGAGGCGCTGCGCTCCGCGCAGGAGCTGGCCGCCAACCGCATGGGCGGCATCACCGGCGGCCTCGGCGGCGGCGGCCTCCCGGGCCTCCCCGGGATGTAGAGCCACTTCAGGGCGGCGGCCCGCATTTTCGGCGGCCACAAACACCGCCGCCGGATCTACCGTTGATGGCGAAGCCGACCCTTTCCCTACGCTTGAGTCAATGTATGCCGGCCCCATCAGCCAGCTGATCGCCGAGCTCTCCAAGCTGCCCGGCATCGGCCAGCGCACCGCCCAGCGGCTCGCCTTCCACATCCTCCGCGCGGACGACGCCGATGCGCTCGCCCTCTCCGACGCGATCCGCGAGGTGAAGGAGAAGGTGGGGCTCTGCGAGGTCTGCTTCAACCTCGCCGAGGGGCCGCGTTGCCGGATCTGCGAGGACGCGCGCCGCGACCAGTCGCTGATCTGCGTGGTGGAGGAGCCCGCCGACGTGATCCCCATCGAGCGGACCGGCGAGTACCGCGGCGTCTACCACGTGCTCGGCGGCGCGCTCTCCCCGATCGACGGCATCGACCCTGAGGACCTCCGGATCGCTGAGCTGCTCAATCGCGTCAACGGCGAGGTGAAAGAGGTCGTCCTCGCCACCAACCCGACCACCACAGGCGAGGCGACCGCGCTCCACATCGCCGACGCGCTGCGGGACAAGGTCACGGTGACGAGGCTCGCCAGCGGCCTCCCGGTCGGCGCGGATCTGGAGCACGCCGACGAGGTCACGCTGGGCAAGGCCCTGGCCGGTCGCCAGGCGCTGGGCTAGGCAATCCCGGAAGGGCGGCCCGCCCGTATAGCTCGCTGTACCCGCCAGCGAGTGAACCAGGGGGTTCTTCCAAATGGAGAAGAAAGGCCTGATCGGCCTGTTGATCCTTGCCATTTTCGCGACGACGGCGACCGTCACCGCGAGCGCCATGGCGAGCGCGCCCGATGGGACCGCCGTCGCGGCGAAGAAGAAGTGCAAGAAGGGGCACGCCCACAAGAGGAAGTGCAGGAAGAAGCGGAAGAGAAGGACGGATGCGCCCAACCTGCCGGTCATTCGGGCGACCCTGACCTGGTCGAACGGCGGTGCGAGCGACGTGGACGTGGATCTCTTCGTCTTCGACGCGAACGGCGGCGTGGCCGGCAACGCGTTGGACACGATCCCGCTCAGCTCGCTGACGGGCGACGTCTCGGGCCCCGCGGGAAGCGAGACCT
>JBKPTM010000049.1:0-2148 GCA_046765935.1 Actinomycetota bacterium
CGGCTCGCCGATGCCTTCGCCTCGCTGGGGCGCGGCCGCCTCGCCTTCGTCGGGGACGGCCCTTTGCGCCCACAGCTCGAGGGCAGAACCGGCGTGACTCTCACCGGGCGCGTCCCGCAGTCCGAGGTGCCGCGATGGATCGCCGCCTGCAACGTCCTCTGCCAGCCCTCCCTGATCGAGCCCTTCGGCCAGGCGACCCTCGAGGCGATGGCGATGGAGCGCACGGTGCTGGCAACCAGCGTCGGCGGGCCACCCGAGTTCGTCACCCCCGAGGCCGGCGTCCTGGTGGATCCGCAGGATCCCGACGCCCTCCCCAGCGCGATGGAGCTGGCGGCGAGCAAGCCGACGCCCAACTCGGCCGCGCGCCAGGCGGCCGCGCAGCACGACGTGAAGCTCCAGGCGGCGCGGATGGCCGCCGTCCTGGAACGCGCGGCGAACGCCTGATCCGTCTGCGGCCTTCGTGATGATCGCCGCGTGGCGGCTCTGAGGCGCATCCGCGGCTGGTCGGGTGATGCCTGGTTTACGCTCGCGGCCGCGGCCGCGTTGGTCGTCGGACCCCTGCTGCCCTGGTTCGAGTACTCGTCGGATCCGACGTTCTCCGACCACGTCTCGGGGATCGAATTGAACGCTGGACTCCTCTGCCTGGTCGTGGGCGCACTCGCCGTGTGGCTCCTCAATCGTCCACATGGCCCACGAGCGGCAGCGAAGTCAGGGGCGCTCGCCGGACTCGCGCTGTTGGCCGGGGCGCTCGTCCTCGTCACCCTGATCAAGCACTGGAGCGATCCGACCACGCCGCTGTGGGGTTTCTATGTGACCGGCGTGGCGGCCCTGGCGTTGCTCGTCGGGTCCTTCCTCCTCGAGGGCGAGTCCGAGAGCTCGCTCGGTCCGCCCGACTAGCGGATCGCGTCCTCGTCGCGCTGCTCGGCCTCGAGCGTCTCGCGGGTGAGGCGGACACGCCGCCGCCGCATCTCCTCCTCGCGAGCCTCCTCGCCCTCGGCTGCCTCCTCCCCGGCCGGCTCCTCCGGCTCGGGCGCAGGCGCTTCGCGCAGGCTGCGCAGCGCCGCGCCGACCGCCGCCGGGCTCAGCACGCGGCCCGCGGCCGCGCGCTCCTCCTCGTTCAGGAATCCGGTGACCCAGAGGAGCAGTGGATAGGCGAGCCATAGGGCCGTCCGCCCGGCCAGGCCTCCGATCCCGGAGGTCGGCAACAGCAGCTCTCCTACGAGGACCAGCGCAGCGGCGAGACCGACGGCCTGTCCGAGGCGCAGCCATTCGTAGGGCACGGGGAAGAGCCGCTGGGTGAAGACGTACATCAGCACGAGGACCACCGCGTAGGAGGCGATCAGGGAGACGCCCGCGCCGACGATCCCCATCGATGGCAGCAGGGCGAGGTTGAGGCCGATGTTGACCACCGTTCCTGCGCCGGTGGCCGGGAAGTTGAACTCGGTGCGGCCCGTGCGTCCCAGAATGATCACCAGGACGAGGTAGAGCGCGTAGAGCATCACGCCCGTCGAGACGAGGCCGATCGTCTTGTAGGAATCGAAGAACTCAGGAGCGGCCAGCGCTCGCACGATCCAGCGCGAGAGCAACCACATGCCCGCGACGACGAAGGTCGTCACCGAGACGAACCAGGTCACGATCACTGCGTACGCCTTCCGGGCCTCGTCGTCGTCCTGGATCGAATAGGCGAGCGGAGGCCAGGCGAGCTGGAAGCCCTTGACGAGCACGTTGACCCCCTGGGCGAACTTGACCGAGAGGCTGTAGAGCCCGGCATCGCCGAGTCCCACGAGACGGACGATCAGCACCCGGTCGATGAAGTTGAGCGAGTAGAGGGAGAGCTCGGCCGGCATCGTGGGCAAGCCCCAGCGCAGCATCCGGCGCCACAGTCCCCAGTCCGGAATCACCGCGAGGCGATGCCGCTGCGCGATGATCAGGCCGGCCAGGAAGACGGCCCCCGTGCCGTATTGGCCCCAGAGCAGGCCGCTCGCGCCCTTGTCCTGCCCAACCACGAGCCAGACCGTGACCGGGATCGTGACGAGCACGTTGGCGACCGTGAAGAAGAAGTAGGCCTTCGCGCGCTCGTCGATTCGGTAGAGGGCTGTGAGGAACTCGAACATCGTGAACACCCAGAGGCCGAAGATCGCGATCCGC
>JBKPTM010000050.1:0-5755 GCA_046765935.1 Actinomycetota bacterium
GGGTTCGCCAGCGCAACGGGTGTGACGCTCGTCGGCTGCGCGAGATTGAGGACGGCGACGTCGTGCAGGCCGGTCTGCTCGAAGTCCGGATGGACCCTGCCCGAGCTGACGCCGATGACTTGACCCACTGCCTGGTCCCGCAGGGTGGGGCGCCCGATGATCACCTGGAAGTTGGCGAGGTTGAAGCCGGCGACGCAGTGGCCCGCCGTCAGCACCTTCGTCGGCCCGATGACGGACCCGCTGCAGTGCATGTGGCCCTTGCGGAAGATGGCCACGGCGTAGGGCCACTGGGCGGGGTTGGCGCGCTCGCCACCGACGATCGAGGTGCGGGCGCGGGGCGCTGCCGCGGCGCCGGACGGCCCCGCGATCCCGGCGAGGACGCAGGCAAAGGCAAGCGCTGCCAGCAGGTTGCGGTTTCGACGCCTCGATTCCATTTGGTCCTGGTGGGTCCCGCCGTCCTCAGCCGAGTCCGAGCTCGTCACGGTAGTGGCGCGCGTACTCGTCGCGCTTGTCGAGGACATCCTCTACGTATCCGCGGGTCTCTGGGAAGGGAATGTCGTCGAGTTGGAGGTTCGAGCCGCCCCAGGCGATGACGTTGGTCTCCCCCGCGTTGTAAGCCGCGAGCGCGGCGACCTCATTGTCGCCGAACTTGTCGATCAAATAGCGCAGGTAGAAGGTGCCGTAACGGATGTTGATGTCGGGGTCCGAGAGGTCCTCGAACTTGAAGGTCTGGCCGCCGCTGAGCTTCTCGATCAGCTTCGCGGTGCTCGGCGTGATCTGCATGAGGCCCCGCGCCCCCGCGTGGGACGTCTGATCGCGGAACCGCGACTCGGCGTAGATCACCGCCGCGATCAGGTCCGCCGGCACGTCCTTCTGGGCTGCCTGCTGGCGAATGATGTCCTCGTGGCGGAGGGGGAGCGTGAACTCCTCGAGTGTGCGCTGGAACCGGTCGCTGTTGATGAGCAGGAAGCCACCGATGGCGCAGACGAGCAGAGTCCCGCCGATGATGAGCGCGCGGCGGCTTCGAGCCGATCGTTTCCGGCCACGCCCGCTAGCCGCGGGCTTCCGTCCCGTGCGGCGGCCACCCCGTTGCGCGGTGCCGCGCCGAGTTCGCACCGAGGCGCTCACCCGGGCTCCTTTGCACTCAGCTCTTCGATCAGCTTCCGCACCTCTGTCTCCAACTCCTCGAGCGAGGCATCGTTGCGGATGACGTGGTCGGCACGGCGCTCCTTCTCCGCCTGGTCGAGCTGTCGCTCCTCCCTGCCGGCCAGCCCGCCCTGACCGCGCTCGCGCAGGCGCGCGTCGCGGAGGTCGTCGTCGGCGATCACCGCCACCGTGGCGTCGAAGGCGTCCTCCATCGCCGCCTCGAAGAGCAGCGGGACCTCGACTACCGCCACGTCGACGTCGGCCCCGAGGTTCTGCCGCCACTCCAGCACGTGCGCACCGACCCGCGGATGGGTGACGCTCTCGAGCCAATTGAGCTCGTCGCGATCGTTGAAGACGATCTCGCTCACCCGCTCGCGATCGACCATCCCGTCGGGAGCGATCTCGTCGCCCCAGCGCTCGACCAGGGCGCCCCTGACCTCGTCGTCCTCCAACAGATCGTGGGCCACGCGGTCCGTCGACAGCGTCGCCGCACCGAGCCGTTCGAACGCGGCCAGCGTCTCCGACTTACCCGCCCCGATGCCCCCGGTGAGCCCTACGAACCGGGTCAACCCTGGGTGGGCGGTGGCTCCTCGGACGGAGGCTCCTCCGACGGAGGCTCCTCGGGAGAATCCTCGGAGGGCGCCTCGTCGGGGACGATCTCCTCCGGGGGCGCCTCGGGGGCGACCTCGGCGGCGGGCTCCTCGGCCTGCTCGGGCGCGGCCTCGGCGGCGGGAGCCTCCTCGGCGGCCGGAGCCTCCTCGGCGGCGGGAGCCTCCTCGGCGGCCGGGGCGTCCTCGGCGGGAGCCGCGGGCGGCTCGATGTCCTCGGGCGGCTCCGCGTCCTCGATCACGACGTCCTCGGTCAGCTCGCGGACCGGCAGCTCCTGGCCCTCGACGCGCTTCACGCTCAGCGAGAGGCGCCGACGGGCCTCATCGACCTCGAGGATCTTCACCTTCAGCTCGTCGCCGGGGCGGACGACCTCGGCGGGGCTCTCGACGTGGTGCTGGGCCAGCTCGGAGATATGGACCAGGCCCTCGACCCCCGGAAGGATCTGAACGAAGGCACCGAAGGCGACGATCTTGGTGACCTTGCCGTCGACGACGTCGCCCTCCTTGTACTCGTTGAGGACCCGCTGCCACGGGTCCTCCTGGGTCTGCTTCAGGCCCAGGGAGATGCGCTGACGCTCGCGGTCGATGTCGAGCACCTTGACCCGCACCGTGTCGCCGATCGAGACGACCTCGGATGGGTGGTTGACGTGGCTCCAGGAGAGCTCGGAGATGTGGATCAGGCCGTCGATGCCATCCAGGTCGACGAAGGCGCCGAAGTCGACGATGTTGGAGATCTTGCCCTCGACCACCTGGCCGGGCTGGAGACGGCCCAGGATCTGCTCGCGGACCTCCTTGCGCTCCTCCTCCAGGACCGCGCGGCGGGAGAGGACGACGTTGTTCCGTGAACGATTGAGCTCGATCACCTTGCACTCGAGCTGCTGCCCCATGAACTCGTCGAGGTTCTGGACCCGGCGGATGTCGACCAGGGATGCCGGGAGGAAGCCGCGCACGCCGAGGTCGAGAATCAGGCCGCCCTTGACGACCTCGATGACGGTGCCCTCGACGGGCTTGCCGGAGTCGGCCGCCTCCTCAATCCGGCGCCACGCCTTCTCGAAGCGGGCGCGCTTCTTGGAGAGGATGAGGCGCCCTTCCTGATCCTCCTTGGTGAGCACCAGCGCGTCGATCTCCTCGCCCAGCTCGACCTCGTCGGCCGGGTCGACCGACTTGCGGATCGAGAGCTCGGTCGAGGGGATGACCCCCTCCGACTTGTAGCCGATGTCGACCAGCACCTCGTCCTGGTCGATACGAACGACCTTGCCGCTGACCACGTCCCCCTCGCTGAAGGGGTGGATCGTCGCGTCGTAGTTCGGAACGAGCTTGCCGTCGACCTCGATCAGAAGGTTGTCGGAGCTCGCGGCGCCGTTGCCTGTGGTCGACTCGGTCTCCGCCTCTTGCGGCGTTGTCTGCGGCTGCTCAGCCTGAGCAGCCTCCGTAGTTGTGTCCGTTTCGGGCACGGCCGCACAGTGTGGCAGACACATGCCGGACGCACGGGTGTCGTTTACCTTTGCGAGCGATGCCGAAGCGCCTCACAAAGCGCGGCGACGAGCGCACGCCGCTGAGCGGGAACTACGACGTGATCGTCTGCGGGGCGAGCTTCGCCGGGCTGACCGTGGCGAGGCAGCTGGCCGGGTCCGCGGCCAGGGTGCTCGTCATCGACCGCTACGAGATCGGCGAGCGACAGACCTCCGCCTGCGGGATCCCCACCGAGTGGCTGCGGGTGATGGGGCTGGAGGCATCGTCCAGGCAGGAATTCGGCGAGCTGGTCGTCCACACGCCGCACGGGACCTCCAGATATGAGCTGCCCTGGACCTTCTCGACCTTCGACTACCGGGAGCTCTGCCAGCTGCTCTGGGCGCAGTGCGACGCCGAATTCGAGACCGCGAAGGTGAACGGGCGAACCGGAGAGACCGTCCACACCGACCGTGGCGATGTCTCGGCGCCGCTGATCGTCGACGCGCTCGGATGGCGGCGGATCCTCGCCTCGGACGGCGGCTACCAGCCGCCCGACGCGCCGCTCTCCCGTGGCCTCGAGGTGCACCCCGACGGCGGCTCGGACGACCTCGAGATCTGGATCGACCGCCGTTACGTCCCCGCTGGCTACGGCTGGAGCTTCCCGGCCCGCGACGAGCAGCGGATCGGTGTCGGATCGTTCGATCCGCGCTTCCACGTCAAGGACACGACGGTCCTGCTCGCCGACGACCTCGAGCGGCCCCCGGTCCGCTACCAGGGCAACTGGATCCCGCACAAGCTCCGGCCCGGGACCGAGGACGGGATCTTCTTCGTCGGCGACTCGGCCGGTCACTGCCTGCCGCTGACGGCCGAGGGCATCAGGACCGCCTTCTACTTCGGCATCAAGCTCGGCGACGAGCTGCGCGCCGTGGTCGAGGGGCGCCAGGAGCGCGTCGCCGCCCTACATGAGTACGGAGAGTTCGTCGACGCGCACGAGTTGAAGTTCCGCTGGATGCTCCGCGCCCAGCGACTCCTCCCGAAGCTGCCCGCGCGGGTGCAGCGAGCGGTGATCCGCGCCTGCGGGCGTAAGCGCTTCGTCGACTGGGCCTTCGGCCACTACCTCCGGATCGCGCCGCCGGAGTTCGCGAGCCCGCCGCCGCCGAAGCGGGACCGCGAGCCCGTCGCCGCCGCGGCCTAGAAGCCTCGGCGCTCTCTCAGCGCGTTGACCGAACGCAGCGTGGCCTGACTGCCGCGTCCGCCGAGCTCGTGCCTGACGACCAGGGAGCGAACGGCGAACAGCAGCGCCAGGACGCCGACCACGATCGTGGGCCAGACCACCTCGCTGGGTGACACACCGGCCAGCGCGGCGAAGAAGACGAACATCACCACCAGCCCGAGGCAAATGACTGAGAGCGGTCCGAGCATCCTGCTCAACATGCACCGAACTTAGCCCGGCAGCGGCTCGCCGACAATGCGAAAAGTTCGTAATCAGCGGACGACGAGATACGTCCCGGCGAGGAGCAGCGCCACGCCCACTACCCGGCTCGCCGATAGCGGCGTCTGCTCGAGGCCGAGAAACCCGATCCGGTCCAGAACGACCGAGGTGGTCAGCTGGCCCGTGACGGTCGCCGCCGCGACTGCGCCTGCGCCGATCTGGCTTACAAGCACGAGGGCGGAGAAGACGTAGGCCGCGCCGAGGGCGCCGCCGAGCAGGAGGTACCAGTTGACGTGGGCGGCGTCCCCCAGGCCCCCGGCCTTGCCGCTGACCAGGACGATGGCGGCGAGGAGGGCGGTTCCCACCGCGAAGGAGATGGTGGCGGCGGCGAAGCTGCCCGTGTGCTTCCCCAGGCCGGCGTTGATCGGCGCCTGCAGCGCGATGCACCCGCCCACCAGGGCCATGATCAGGACGGCGAAGCCGCGATCCATCGCGCGTGATCTTCGCTGATCGGGCGTGTCGGAGAGTGAGGACCCTTCTCATGAAGCTCTCAGTCACATCCGTTTGCATGAACGCCTCGTGATCGCCGCCTCGAGCTCGCCGTGCGCCGCTCACCCGCATCTCGGAGGGGCGCTCGCGTGACTTTCGGGTCCTCCGTTCGTCTATCGGGCACGTGCCGGAATTCATCCCGGCTCAAGCCATGGCCCAGGAGCGCCCGTATAGGTAGTGGTGGGGTCGTCTCGCAAAAAACCGAATCTGGGACGCCTCGCTGGTGTCCTGCTCCGCACTCAACCCGATGAGCACCTCGTCGCCCTTGCCCGGGACGGCGGAGATGCCGCGTTCGACGAGATAGTCCGGCGCCATCGGGCTCCGCTGACGGCCTACGCCGGCATCCTCTCGCCGCCGTCACGAGCGGAGGATGTGGTCCAGGACTCGCTGCTCAAGGCGTACGCCGCGTTGCAGAACGGCGCCCGGCCGGAGCTGCTCCGGGCATGGCTCTTTCGCATCGTGCGGAACACGGCGATCGACGAGCACCGCGGCGTCCGCCAGCGCGAGCAGCTCGATGAGAACTACGACGGCGTCGAGCAGCCGCCGCAGGCGCTCGACCGACGCGAGC
>JBKPTM010000051.1:0-1790 GCA_046765935.1 Actinomycetota bacterium
GTGAATGGCGCGTCGCCGCTCAGATGGTCGAGCGGTTCGACGACCTCAATGACAATTCGCGAGAGTTGTTCGCGACCCCTGAGGAGGGCCTGAACCGCTAGGCGGGCTGCACCTGGCGCTCGCCGAGGATCTCGCCGAGGCGGCGCTCCAGGGCGACCGAGACCGCCGCCCTGACGGGTCCCTTCTCGAGTCGCTCGACGAGCGCCTCCAGGAAGCCCTCGATGATCAGGCGCTTTGCTTCCTCCTCGGAGAGGCCGTGCGAGCGCAGATAGTGCAGCTGCTCGGCGTCGATCTGGGCGACGGCGGCCGCGTGGGTGCAGCGGACGTCGTTCGCCTCGATCTCGAGGCCGGGGATCGCGTCGGCGTGGGCTTGCTTGGAGAGGAGCAGGTTGCGGCTCTCCTGGAAGGCGTCGGTCTGCTGGGCGCCCGGGTCGACGCGGATCATCCCGCGCCAGACCGCGGTCGCGGACTCCTCCAGGACCCCACGGAAGGCGAGGTCGGAGGTGGTGTTCTCCGCCGCGTGTTCCTGGGTGGTGTCGAAGTCGAGGTGCTGGGTTCCGTTGCCGGCGTACGCGCCGGTGACGCGGGCAGTCGATCCCTGGCCGGCCAGCCTCGTCTCCATCCGGACCTTTCCGCGCGCCGAGCCGAAGCCGAGCGCCACCCAGTCGAAGTTCGCGTCGCGCTCAACCTCGGCTCGCTGGGTACCGAAGACCCAGCTGCGCTCGCTCAGTCCCTGGGCGGTGACGTAGCGGAGGTTGGCGCCGGGCCCGACCCAGATCTCCGTGACCGTGTTGAAGAGGGAGTCGGGGTTGGAGTCGGTCGAGAGCCACTGCTCCCAGACCTCGGCCTCGGCGCCCTCCTCGAGCACGATCAGCGTGCGGAAGGAGAGGGCGGAGGCGTCGGCGTCCTGGACCGCGGTGATCAGGGCCGGCGCCTCGAGTCGCTTGCCGCGCGGCACGTAGACGAGCGCCCCGCCCGTCCAGGCGGGGTCGTTGCGCGCCACGAACGGGTCGTCGCCCGGCGCCAGCGCGCCGAGCATCTCCCGGAGGTGGGGAAAGCGCTCAAGCGAGGCGTCCAGCGAGGCGACCAGCGGCTCGTGCGGGCGCCCGTCACCCTCGACCTCGGCGGAGGTTCCCTCGAAGGTGGTGCCGTCGATCTGGACCACAAGGTGGTCGGATGCCTCGGGCGGGTTGAGGACGCCGTCGGCCCGGGAGCGGGCCTCCGGATCGGCTTCGGGCGCTGCCGTGTACGCGTCGAGGTCGAGCCCGGAGAGATCCGTGAACTCCCAGCCGCGCGTCTTCTGCGTCGGCAGCGGCGGTGCCGCGCCGGCGTCAGCCAATCGAACCCTCCATCTGCAGCTCGATCAGGCGGTTCAGCTCGACCGCGTACTCCATGGGGAGCTCCTTGGTGATCGGCTCGATGAAGCCGTTGACGATCATCTTGGAGGCCTCCTCCTCGTCCAGACCTCGGGACTGGAGGTAGAAGATCTGCTCCTCGCCGACCTTCGAGACCGTGGCCTCGTGGCCGACGTCGACATCGTCCTCGCCGATGCGGATCGTCGGGTAGGTGTCCGAGCGCGACTCCTCGTCGAGCAGCAGCGCGTCGCAGACCACCTTCGAGCGGGCCTCCGTGGCGCCCTTGGCGACCTCGAGCAGGCCGCGGTAGCTGGACCGCCCGCCGTCCTTGGAGATCGACTTGGCGAAGATGTTCGACGTGGTGTTCGGCGCGGCGTGGACGATCTTGCCGCCCGCGTCCCTGTCTCTTATACACATCTCCGAGCCCACGAGACT
>JBKPTM010000052.1:0-4890 GCA_046765935.1 Actinomycetota bacterium
TGAGCTGTCTCACACACGCACGGCGGCGCGCTCGCACGCCTCCGCCCGTTGGTCGCTCTGGCGATTCTCGGCGGCCTGCTCGCACTGCTCCTGATCGGCGGAGGGTCGGCCGCACCATCCGCCGCCCAGGCCCAGGTGAGCTGTCCCTCGCAACCGCGAGGACTGAGCCCGGCGACCTCGGGCCCCCAGAGCTTCACGATGCTGATCCGGATCAACACTCAGGGGAACGTCGACACCTACGCCAAGCCCGAGGGCGGCATGGGCGGCCGGATCCGCCCGCAGGACATCTTCGTGCTCAACACGCGCTTTACGGGCAGCGGCCAGTTCCCCGCGATGACCACCGACGTCGCCGCGGACCTCGCCGCCGATCTGCGCGCGGCGTTTCCCTGCAACCGGATCATCGCCCTGAACGGGTTGAGCTTCGATCCTGCCACGGCGGGCTTCGCCTTCACCGGGGTCGGCGATCCGAACGTGTTCGCCCTGCTCAGCGACTATGAGCAGACGGACTGGAACTCGGGTCGGGCGACCGACCCGGCCAGGCCACCCTGGACCGACAACTTCAAGAAGGCCTTCCCGCTCCTGCGCGGGTGGAATTTCGGCTTCATGTCGACCGTCGCCTCGAACCCGATCGGTGCCGGCAAGCGAACCGGCCTCGCTCCGCAGGACGAGTCGACCTGGAACTTCGGCCAGATCGCCCAGAACCTCAACAAGCAGAACGCCCGGCTCGGCGACACCAAGATCGGGCCGATGAGCGTTCAGACCCAGGACGCCTGCGCCGACGCGGGCGCCGGCGGATTCGGAACGCGCGCCAAGAACCTGCGGCTCCAATACACGTTCAAATTCATCACCCGAAAGGTGAAGAAGAGGGTCCACGGCAAGATCAAGAAGGTGAAGCGGACGTTCCGGGAGCCGATCAAGAAGAAGGGCAAGCCGCTGCTCAGCAACACGGCGATGGAGATCTCCTTCACCGACAGCCCGCAGGCCAGCAAGAGCCAGGCGATCCTCAGCACCTCGGCCGCCCAGGCCGCCTCCTGCGTGCCGCCGGCGCTCAAGCAGGGCGTGGGAGCGTTCTTCTTCTTCGCCTCCGACGACGCGATGAGGCTGCTCTTCCAGCAGCCGCAGATCGCCGTGCTGCGGCCTCCCACCGCCGGCTCGGCGAACACCGGCGGCGTCGGCAGCCCGGGTTAGGCCCGAGCCCTAGTCGCGCGTCACCACAGTCTTCGCCCGCAGGTCCGAGAGGGCCTCGGCCGCGTCGTCCCAGCCCACCTTGTTGGCCGTCACCGGATCGGGGTCGAACTTGCCCTGGCGAACCAGCTCGAGCACGTCGGGCATCAGGGTTCGCACGTGGGGCCGGCCGGTGACGAAGGTGACTCCCTGCGTGAACATGTCGAGCAGCGGCAGGGGCGTCGGCTCCAGGTAGATCCCGATGCTGGTGCAAATGCCGTCGGCGTCGGTCGACTTCAGCGCGCAGGAGATTCCCGCCGGGTCGGCGCTCGCATCGACGGTGATCGGGTAGAAGCCGGCCCGGTCCGGGAATTCGTCGTCGAGGACGTTCGCTCCGAGCTGCTCGGCGAGCTCGCGGTCACGTGGACGGCCGCCCACGACGTCCACCCGCTCGGCCCCTAACGCAAGCGCGATCGCGATCGAGTAGAGCGCGATCGAGCCCGCCCCCATCGCAATCAGCACCGGCGAGCCGGGCCTCGCCTCGAGCGGAGGGGCCACGCAGCGCCAGGCGTCGGGGATGTTGTCGGAGAGGCTCGCGACCGCGGACGGCTCGACACCGTCGGGAATCGGCACGAGCATCGCGTCCGCGTACGGGACGTTCACACCGTCGCTCGCAAAGCCGCCGTACGACTGGGGCCCGATCGGCAAGCCGTAGGTCGAGAGCCTCGGAACGGACTCGCAGTTGCCGGGCTCCCCGGCGCGGCACCGGGCGCACTCCCCACAGGAGATCTGGAACGGGATGCTGACCAGGTCGCCGGGCTTGACCGACGCGACCGAATCCCCGACGTCGGTGACCTTCCCGACGCACTCGTGCCCGAACGAGAAGGGACCGCCCACCGGAAACCGTCCCTGCACGAACGCGGTGTCGATGTCGCAGGTCGCGAGCGCCACCGGCCGGACGATCGCCTGGCCGTCACCCTCGAGCTCAGGGTCGGGCGCGTCGTGCCACTCGAGTTTCCCCTTCTCGACGAAGGTGAGCTGCCTCATGCCTGGACCTGATCGCCGCTCTCAGCGGCGGCGGGCACCTTCGCCCTTCCCGAGCCCTCCTGCTCGCGCTCGGCCTTGGCGGCGGCGCGCAGCTGTTCGAAATGGACGATCTGGCCGGCCGCGGCCCAGTTGCCCTCGGGAACATCCCGGATCAGGGCCCATACCCGGACTCCCGCCTCCGGGCCCCAGCCCGTGGCGTCGAGGACGAGCTTGGTGGCTTCCTCTACCAGGCTCGCCTTGCGCTTGTCGTTGAGGGCGCCGTCGGGGACGCTGACGTCGATCACGGCGTGCGGCTCGGCGGGGCCATCGGGGGTCTGGATCGCCTCGGCGGGAAGCTCGTGGAGGTGGGCCCAGGTGATCGAGCGTAAGAACGCGGTATCCGGCGCCCCCTCCGCGCGGAGCAGGGCGGCTCCCAGATCCCTCATCAGTTGCTGCTTCTCGTCCTCTCCCAGGACGTCGGCGGTGATGGTCAGGTCGAGCCTCGGCATGGGGGCCTCCTCGTTCGGCGCTTGGGTTCAGAAAGCGAACGCAGAATATAGGGTTCGGATTCCGAACGCAGTGTCGCTATGCTGGCTCGCGATGCGCGCCTCGGAACTTGCTGAACAGGACTGCTCCATCGCCCGCCCGGCCTCCCTGCTCGGCGACCGGTGGACGCTGGTCATCCTGCGTCAGGCGTTCAACGGCATCAAGCGCTTCGAGGACTTTCAGGAGACCCTCGGGATCTCCCGGTCGCTGCTCTCCGAGAGGCTCAACCGCCTGGTCGAGGCCGGCGTCCTGCGACGCGAGCCCTACAAGGACTCGGTCCGCACGCGCGATCGCTACCGCCTCACCGAGATGGGGCTCGACCTCTACCCGGTGCTGATGGCGCTGCGGGACTGGGGCGATCGCTGGATGCGCGAGGGCCCGCGCGCCCAGATCCGTCATCGGGGCTGCGGTGGCGAGCCGACGCTGGAGCTGCGCTGCTCCAAGTGCGGCGAGGAGGTCGGCGCCCGCGACGCCGAGGCCGTTCCCGGCCCCGGCCTCGTGGTCGCTTAGTTCCTAACCCGCGTGCACCGCATCCCCGCCGTGCTCCTCGAGCGTGTTGCCGATCGGGGGGATGGGGTTCTCGCGCATGATCCGCGCCATGTGGAGCAGGTTGTGGGCGCACCAGGAGCTCGTGCGCAGCGTGTAGGGGTGCATGTGCCCCCCGGCGTCGAGGTATGACGGCCCGGGACCCGCGTCGCCGACCCAGTAGGTGTCGGCGTTGGGCGGCACGACGCAGCCGAGGTGGGTCATGTTGAAGAGCGTCGTCTCGGCGCAGGCGTGGGCCCCGTCCTCGTTGCCGGTCACGACCACGCCCGCGACCTTGTTGTAGAGCGGGTACTGGCCCACCTCGTTGCGCTCGTTGTAGGTCCCATCGAGGCGCTCGATCACCATCTGGCAGACCGAGGAGCGCACGCCGAACCAGATCGACATGCCCATCAGCAGGATGTTGGCGGCCTTGATCTTCTCCAGCACCTGAGGCCATTCGTCGCCGTCGCCCTCGTCCGAGGTGACGCCGAACTTGATGTCGTAATCGACCGGCCGCAGGAGCTCCGTCTCCGTGCCGTGCTCCTCCAGGATCCCGAGAACCCGTTGCATCAGGGCCTCGGTATGCGATCGCTCCGGCGACTTCTTCAGCGTGCAGTTGATCCCCAGCGCCTTCAGGCCGGCACCGGCGTCGGCGCCGAGTGACTCCGCCATTCCTTCTCCTCTCTCCTCTGGGACGATTCCCGCGCCTTGGTCCCGCGGGACGGCGGAACGTTACGTGACGCCTCGGGCCGACACCCGGTGCTCGGTAGTGTCCGGCGCCGTGGCGAGCTACGACAAGATCAAGGATCTCCCCCTGAAGGTCGACTCCTACGAGCTCCAGGGCCTCGAGTTCAGCCCGCCCGGCATGGAGTTCGAGCGCCTGACGACGATCATCCACCTGAAGGGCGACGGCCACGAGGGAATGGGCGAGGACGTCGTCTACGACGCCCTCGACCATGTCGCCCTGCGCGATGCGGGCCCGGTGCTCGACCTCGCCGGCGAGCACACGATCGCGTCGTTCTCGGAGCTCCTCGAGAGCCTGGACCTGTTCCCGAGCCCGCCCGAGCGCGAGGTCTCGGACAACTACCGGCGCTGGGCCTTCGAGAGCGCCGCACTCGACCTGGCGCTGCGCCAGGCTGGCAAGTCCCTGCACGAGGTGGTGGGGCGAGAGCCGCGCCCCGTCAACTTCGTCGTCTCGATGAGGCTGACACCGCCCGGCTCCGACGAGGTCTCCACGATCGAGCCGGTCCGCAAGCGGCTCGAGATCTACCCGACGCTGCGCTTCAAGCTCGACCCGACCAACGACTGGTCCGACGAGCTGATCGGGCAGCTGGTCGAGACCGGCGCGGTTGACTCGCTCGACCTCAAGGGCCAGTACAAGGGCACGCCCGTCGACGTCGACACCGACCCGGCGCTCTACCAGAAGCTGATTAACGCGTTCCCGGACGCCTGGCTCGAGGATCCGGACGTGAACGACGAGACCAAGCCGATCCTCGATCCGGTCGCCGACCGCGTCACCTGGGACGCGGTGATCCACTCGGTCGCGGACAACCAGTCACAGCCCTGGCCTCCGAAGATGGTGAACATCAAGCCGTCGCGCTTCGGGCCGCTGCACGAGCTCTTCGCGGC
>JBKPTM010000053.1:0-4363 GCA_046765935.1 Actinomycetota bacterium
AGGTCCTGCTGAAGGAGATCCAGAGCCTCGGGCTGGATGTCAACCTCGTCGCCGACGAGGGCGAGATCGAGCTCGCCGAGGAGGACGACGAGCTGCTGCGGGCCGCCGAGGAGCTGGGGATCGACCTCTCCGGCGTCCGCGCCGACGGCGGCGGCGACGGCGCGGCCGACGAGCAGGAGGAGCAGACGGTGGCCGAGGGCGACGGCGGCTCGACCGACGGCGCCGGCGCGGAAGAAGCAGAGGAAGCGAAGGTAGAGGACTAAGTAGTGGACATCAACAACTTCGACGCAATCGAGATCGGGCTCGCCTCCTCGAAGAAGATCCGGAGCTGGAGCTCCGGCGAGGTGACGAAGCCGGAGACGATCAACTACCGGACGCTGAAGCCCGAGAAGGACGGGCTCTTCTGCGAGCGCATCTTCGGTCCGACCAAGGACTGGGAGTGCTACTGCGGCAAGTACAAGAGGGTCCGCTACAAGGGGATCGTCTGCGAACGCTGCGGTGTCGAGGTCACCCGCTCGAAGGTGCGCCGGGAGCGGATGGGTCACGTCGACCTCGCGGCGCCGGTCTCGCACATCTGGTTCTTCAAGGGCGTCCCGAGCCGGATCGGCTACCTGATCGACATGGCTCCGAAGGAGCTCGAGAAGGTCCTCTACTTCGCCGCCTCGCTCGTCACCTGGATCGACACCGAGGCCCGCGAGAAGGACCTGCCGAAGCTCGAGAAGGAGGTCAAGAAGATCCTCGACGGCTACGCCGCCGAGCGCGAGCAGCGCACCCTCGAGCTGCGCGAGTCGCTCGACCGGCGCGTCGCCTGGCTCGAGGGCGAGGGGTCGACCGGCAGCTTCTCGGACGACGACCACCTCTGGGCGGACGGCCTCGACGTCAACCCCCGCAAGCTCGACGACGCCGAGCGGGCGAAGCTCGTCCGCGAGGTGCGGCGCGGGATCGAGTCGGAGATCGCCGACACCGAGGCCTACCTCGACGACGCGATCGAGCGGATGGAGGAGGTCTGGAAGACCTTCCAGGAGATGAAGGTCAAGGACGTCATCAACGACGAGGCCGTCTTCCGCGAGCTCAAGGACCGGTTCGGCTCCCAGTTCGGCTGGGGCGAGTACTTCCGCGGCGGGATGGGCGCGGAGGCCGTGCGCGACCTGCTCGAGCAGGTCGACCTGGCGGCCGAGTGCGAGGAGCTCGAGCAGGTGATCAACACCTCGAAGGGCCAGAAGCAGGCGCGCGCGGTGAAGCGGCTCAAGGTCGCGTCGGCGTTCCTCAACTCCGACAACCGGCCGGAGTGGATGATCCTCGACTGCGTCCCGGTGATCCCGCCGGAGCTTCGGCCGATGGTCCAGCTCGACGGCGGCCGGTTCGCGACCTCCGACCTCAACGATCTCTACCGGCGGGTGATCAACCGCAACAACCGCCTCAAGCGGCTGCTCGACCTCGGCGCCCCCGAGATCATCGTCAACAACGAGAAGCGGATGCTCCAGGAGGCGGTCGACGCCCTGTTCGACAACGGCCGCCGCGGGCGGCCGGTGACCGGCCCCGGCAATCGGGCGCTGAAGTCGCTGTCGGACATGCTCAAGGGCAAGCAGGGGCGGTTCCGCCAGAACCTGCTCGGCAAGCGCGTCGACTACTCGGGACGGTCGGTGATCGTCTCCGGGCCGAGCCTGCGGCTGCACCAGTGCGGGCTGCCGAAGCTGATGGCCCTCGAGCTCTTCAAGCCGTTCATCATGGCCCGCCTCGTCGAGCGCAAGGCGGTCCAGAACATCAAGGCCGCGAAGAAGATGGTCGACTCGATGATTCCCGAGGTCTGGGACGTCCTCGAGGAGGTCATCCACGAGCATCCGGTGCTGCTGAACCGGGCGCCGACGCTCCACCGCCTGGGGATCCAGGCGTTCGAGCCGGTGCTGGTGGAGGGCAAGGCGATCCAGGTCCACCCGCTCGTCTGCCACGCCTTCAACGCCGACTTCGACGGCGACCAGATGGCGGTCCACGTCCCGCTCTCGGCGGAGGCGCAGGCCGAGGCGCGGATCCTGATGCTGTCGTCCAACAACATCCTCTCCCCGGCCCACGGCTCGCCGCTGGCGACGCCGACGCAGGACATGGTGCTCGGCATCTACTTCCTCACCTACGGGCCGACTGCCGACGAGCTCGCCGCCGAGGATGAGAAGCTCCGCAGGAGCGCCGGCTCAAACGGGGCCGGCAACCCGCACCGGTACCGGACGGCCCAGGAGGCCGAGCTCGCCTACGAGCGCGGGCTGGTCGACCTCCACGACTTCGCCGAGTACCGGCGGGAGGGACACGAGCACTTCCTCACCACCGTCGGCCGGATCATCTTCAACGATCGGGTCGAGCGGGCGCTGGCGGAGGCGCTCGCCGACGAGTTCGACCCCAGCGGCTACGAGTTCGTCAACCACAGCCTGAAGAAGCGCGACGTGAACGACATGGTCTCGAACCTCGTCGAGACCTACGGGGCGCCGGCGATCGCCCGCGCGCTCGACGCGTTCAAGGAGCTCGGCTTCCACTTCGCCACCCAGGCGGGGATCACGATCTCCAAGAACGACATCGTCTCGCCGCCGAACAAGGAGGAGATCCTCGACCGCTACGAGGGCGAGGCACAGGAGATCCAGAGCCAGTACGAGGAGGGCTACATCACCGCCGAGGAGCGGAAGGAATCGGTCACCGATCGCTGGGATCGGGCGACCGAGGAGGTCGCCAAGGCGATGGAGGAGAACCTCCACGAGCTGAACCCGATCTACATGATGGCCAACTCCGGGGCGCGCGGATCGTTCAAGCAGATCCGCCAGCTGGCCGGGATGCGGGGCCTGATGGCGAACCCGAAGGGGGAGATCATCGAGCGCCCGATCAAGGCCAACTTCATGGAGGGCCTGACCGTGCTCGAGTACTTCATCTCGACCCACGGCGCCCGCAAGGGCCTCGCCGACACGGCGCTGCGGACGGCCGACTCCGGCTACCTGACCCGGCGCCTGGTCGACGTCGCACAGGACGTGATCATCCGCTCCGAGGACTGCAAGACCAAGGACTTCATCGAGATGCCGCTGCTGACCGATGAGGGCGAGATCAATGACAACCTGGTCGGGCGGATCGCGGCGAAGAAGTTCGCGACCAAGCGCGGCCGCGAGCTGCTGAAGCGGGGGCAGGAGATCGACGTCCCCGAGCTCGAGGAGATCCGCGAGGCCTACTCCGGCGACGACGGCGTCACGATCCCGGTCCGCTCGGTGCTCAAGTGCGAGCTCGAGTCGGGGGTCTGCCAGGCCTGCTACGGGCGGGCGCTCGCGACCGGCTCGATGGTCGAGCTCGGCGACGCGGTGGGGATCATCGCCGCCCAGTCGATCGGCGAGCCGGGCACGCAGCTGACGATGCGGACCTTCCACACCGGCGGCGTCGCCGGACAGGACATCACCCAGGGCCTGCCCCGGGTGGTCGAGCTCTTCGAGGCGCGCAAGCCGAAGGGGCTGGCGCAGATGGCGGCGGCCGCCGGCCGCGTCGCGGTCGAGGAGACCGAGAAGGCGATCAAGGTGACCGTCACCGACGCCAAGGGCGAGGAGTTCGCCTACACGTTCCCGGCCCGGACCCGGCTACTGGTCAAGCACGGCGACCGGGTCGACGCCGGCACGCAGCTCGCCGAGGGCTCCCTGTACCCGACCGAGCTGCTCGAGATCCGTGGCCGCACCGACACCGAGGTCTACATCGTCCGCGAGGTCCAGCGCGTCTACAAGGCGCAGGGCGTCGACATCAACGACAAGCACGTCGAGCTCATCATCCGCCAGATGATGAAGAAGGTCCGGATCGAGGCCAAGGGCTCGACGACGCTCCTGCCAGGCGCGCTCGAGGATCGCCACCGCCTGAAGCGGATCAACAAGGAGGTCAAGGACGATGGCGGCACGCCGGCGCGGGCCGAGGAGGTGATCCTCGGGATCACCAAGGCGTCGCTGGCGACCGAGTCGTTCCTGTCGGCGGCCTCGTTCCAGGAGACGACGAAGGTGCTCACCGATGCGGCGCTCGAGGCCAAGCGGGACCGCCTGCTCGGGCTCAAGGAGAACGTGATCATCGGCAAGCTGATCCCCGCGGCAACCGGCCTCAAGCACTACCGCACGCTCGAGATCGAGCCGGTGGAGCCGGCGCAGCGCCCCGAGGAGGACCTGCTCGACGAGGACGAGCTCGCCGCCGAGCTCGGCCTGTCCGAGGACGGCGAGGACGTGACCGAGCTGGAGGGCTTCGGCCCCTCGTTCGCCGAGGAGCTCGAGGAGCTCGCCCAGGAGATCGAGACCAGCGAGGGCGGCACGGACGAGTAGGCCGTAGCCCCTGCGGCCCATTGGGCGCGGGGCAACGCTCCACCGCATCC
>JBKPTM010000054.1:0-3157 GCA_046765935.1 Actinomycetota bacterium
GGTAGAGCCAGGTCCCGTCGGGGGCCTGATTGCGAATCAGCCAGTCCGCGGCCGCCTGCGCCGAGCCGCGCAGCTCTCCCGCGGTGACGGAGGGGCAGCGCTCTGGTGGCGCAACGACGAGTAGCGCGAGGGCGACCAGTAGCGCGAGCGTCAGGCCCGCCCGCCAGACGCGGGTGGCGGGCCGGTGGTCGCGTGGCACGGTCGTCAGCTTACGGCGACCAGCGATGCCCCTGGCTGATCCGCTCCTGGCCGATCCAGGCGAAGTCCATCGCCGCCTGCACGACCTCGTCCTTGGGCACTTTGCGGTGCAGGTCCCACCAGTCCGCGAGCGATTGCATGGCCCCCACCATCTGCTGGGCGATCATCTCGACCAGCTGGGGCAGCTCGGGGAAGTCGAGACCCTTGCGCTCCGCCTCTTCGCTCATCAGCTGGACGATCGCGGCGGCGACCTGATCGCGCAGGCGATCGAGCTGGACGGCGACGTCGGGGTCGTCGGCGTTACGGAACATGATCCGCCAGGCGCCGCGCCGCTCCTCGACGAACCCGAAGAAGGCCTCGATGCCGGCCAGCATCCGCGGCTCGCCGGGCTCCGCGCCGGCCACGGCACCGCTGATCCGCTCGACCAGCTCGTGGACGTGCATCTCGAGCATGGCGACGTAGAGCTCGCGCTTGGAGGAGAAGTGCTCGTAGAGCAGCGCCTTGGAGACGCCCGCCCGCTCGGCCACCGAGTCGAGCGAGGTCTCGTGGTAGCCCGAGTCAGCGAACGCCGAACGGGCCGCATCGAGGATCGCGGCGCGGCGGTCGGCCGCGGGCATGCGCGAGCGCGTGGTGGCTGCCTTGGCTTGTGTGACGGGATTCACGGAACTAACTGACTGGTCAGTCAGTTACTATAAGCGAGACAGCAGCGGAAGACGAGAGGAGTGGCCATGTCGGTCGCGCAGCAGAACATTGCCCAGCAGATCACCTACGACGATCTCTACCGCCGCTGGGAGGAGGGCAACTGGAAGGCGACCGAGCTCGACTTCACCGAGGACAAGCAGGGCTGGGAGTCCCTCTCCGAGATCCAGCGGCGCTCCGCGATGTGGGTCTACTCGATGTTCTTCTATGGCGAGGACGCGGTCGCCGACGGCCTCTCCCCCTACATCGAGGCCGCCCCGAAGGAGGAGCAGAAGTACTTCCTCGCCACCCAGCAGGTCGACGAGGCCCGCCACGCCGTCTTCTTCTACCGCTTCTTCAAGGAGGTCATCGGCGTCGAGGGCGACATCGCCACCGGCCTCGAGGCCACCCTGCCTGAGCTCGGCTGGGGCTATCGCAACGTCTTCGGCCGGCTCGAGCAGATGGTCGATGAGCTCCACACCGACCGCTCCCTCCCCAAGTTCGCCCAGGCGATCACGCTCTACCACATGGTCATCGAGGCGACGATGGCCCAGCCGACCCAGCACTTCATCGAGGACTTCTTCGTCAAGGCGGGCACGATGCCCGGCTTCAGCGCGGGAATGGAGAAGGTGTCGCGCGACGAGCAGCGCCACATCGGCTTCGGGGTCAAGGTCCTCTCCGAGCTGTTCGCCGAGTCCGACGAGTGCAAGGCCGCAGCCGACGAGCTCCTCAGGGAGGTCCTGCCCTACGTGACCGGGATCTTCGTGCCACCCAACTGGGACGAGCGCTACACGACCGAGTACGGCTTCACAATCGCCGAGCTCTACGCCTGGGGCATGCGCTCAGTCGAGCAGAAGTGGCGGGCGACCGGCTATCCGCTGAGCGAGCACCCGCCCGGCATCTACCCCTTCGACCCCGAGATGCCGCACAGCGAGCGAGCCGAGCGGCAGATCAAGCTGCTGCGTGCCGGCGTCCTCGGCGCGCCCAACGGCAAGCCCAAGGTCGATCACGAGGTCGAGGAGATCCTCTTCGACGTGATCGCGCTTTCGGCCCACACGGATGCCGTCGACCGGCCGGTGACGATCCAGTGGCGCTTCGAGGACGCGGAGCCATGGCACGTGCGGATCGACAACGGCTCGACCAGCTCCGCCCCCGGGGTCGCGGACGACGCCGACCTCACCCTGCGCACGAGCTGGGCGGACTGGATCGACATCTCGATCCGCGGCCAGGACGCTCGTAAGGCGATCCTGCGCCGCAAGCTGAAGCCGCGCGGCTCCCTGCGCCAGCTGGCGCGGATGCCGAAGATCTTCCCGCCGCGCCCGCAGCCGGTCGAATAGCCCTACCGAGTCGCTACTCGGCGTCGGGCTTGGGCGGCGACTTCTTCGGTGCGGAGATCCCCTCGCCGATCCCGCCCGAGTTCGGAACCCCCTTGAAGATCACGCGCAGCAGCGCCTCGCGGAGACCCGGCACCTTCGAAGCGTCGATCGTCTGACCCTTCTGCTCCGGATCGATCCCGTGCTCGCGGAGCACCTCCTTGACCTCGTCCCGCTTGCCGCTGCCCTGCAGGTCGATCGTCTGCGACGAGCCGGGCTCGGTCCACCCCTCCTCGCCCATCGAGACGCTCCGCGAGTCGGGGAGCGCCGAGCCTTCGACTGCGGCATCGAACTCCGGGGTCCCGGGCTGCGGGATCGCGCGCTCGTCCTTTCGCCTGAACAGGCCCATCGCTCCCTCGATGCTACGCGCCCGGATCGTCCTCGGGGTCGGCTGAGCTCGAGCCGAGCTCGACGCCGACCAGGTTCGCCGGCCGGTCCGGGAGGTACATCGAGGAGCCGGTCGCGAGGGCGACCGTCTTTCCCTCGGCGTTCGTGATCTCCACCGCCACGATCGCCAGCGTCCGACCCCGATGGAGCACCCGCGCTCGGGCGACGATCGGCTCGCCGTCGGGAAAGACCGGCCGCAGGTAATTGACCTTCAGGTCCAGGCTCGCGATCGCCGTGCCGGCCTCCACCGTGCTGAAGGCAGCCGCGCCCATGGCGCTCTCCGCCAGCATCGCGGTGAAGCCGCCCTGGATCGTCCCGGCCGAGGTCGAGAGCCACTTGCTGCACGGCAACTCGACCGTCGCCGTACCGAGGCCGACCTCGGTGAGGCACAGGCCGGTGAGGTGGTAGATCGGCGGTCGCGGCAGATCGCCCGAGATCACCGCCCGCAACAGGTCGAGTCCATCCCGTCGCGCGAACTCCTCCTGCGGGAGCACCTCGCCCTCGACCTCGCGGCGCAGCGG
>JBKPTM010000055.1:0-5152 GCA_046765935.1 Actinomycetota bacterium
TCCGAGCTCCGCAACGTGGCGGAGCTACTGGAGCGCCGCTGGACGCTGGGCACGATCTATGCCTGCTCCAGCGGCGCCGCCCGTTTCAATGAGTTCCGCCAGTCGCTGCCGGGCGTCTCGCCGACCACCCTGTCGGAGCGCCTCGAGCAGCTCGAGAAGGCCGGGATCGTCGACCGGGAGCTCGTCGCGGGCCGCCCGCCGCACGCCGAGTACCGCCTGACCGCGAAGGGCAGACGGCTCGCCAGAGCAGTCGGCTTACTCCTGCAGAACCCCTAGATGCGACGAGGGCGCCTCGCGGGCGCCCTCGATCAAGCCGGTGACTGGCGCCGTCAGGCGCTTGGAACCGTCTCGGTGTCTGGCGCCGGGGTGGTGGTCGAGGTGTACTCGAACTCCTCCTCCGCGCCGAACAGCTTGTCCAGCACCATCTTGCGCGCGTCCTCACTCAGGATCAGGATCAGGGCCGCGCCGAGGATCGCCACGAGCAGGGCTTTCCCGAGCCCGAAGCGGCGGCGCGTGCTCTTGCCGCGCAGAGCCTGCGAGGCATCCCTCAGCGACTCGGCCGCCGTGCGCAGATCGCGCTGGACCTTCTTGTCGTCCATCAGGGCCTTCGCCGGGCCCTTGCCGTTCGACATCCGCGCGTACGCGCCCTTGGCTGCTTCGAACGCCACACGAATGTTCTCGCGCAACTCCGCGTCCTCGATCAGCCGCCGCACGTAGGGGTTGGACGCCACGTTCCTGGCGGCCTCTCCGGCTTTCGCGCTTCTGCTTTGTGCCCCCATGGGTCTCCTCAGATCGTTTCCAGGGTGCAGGGGGAGACTACCCGCTCCGCGCTTTTGCAGCCGGTCGCGGTCCGGTTCCGTCTCGCGTCCGCCTGGACCGGCGTCCATCGGGCTCGAGGGCCGTGCGCAGCACGTCGCCGATGTCATCCGCGTAGACGAAGTCGAGTCCCTCGCGCTCCTGCTCTGAGATCTCCTCGACGTCGCCCTCGTTGCGATCGGGCACGATCACCTGCTTGATCCCGGCCCGCTGGGCGGCGAGTGACTTCTCCTTCAGGCCGCCGATCGGCAGCACCTGCCCGGTCAAGGTGACCTCGCCGGTCATCGCGACGTCGTTGCGCACCGGCCGATTGGTGATCAGTGAGGCGAGCGCCGTCGCCATCGCCACCCCGGCCGAGGGGCCGTCCTTCGGCACGGCGCCGGCCGGGACGTGCACGTGAATGTCGCGATTGGCGAACCAGTCGTCGGGCAGGTCAGGGGCCAGCTCGTGGGAATGCCGCCGCACCCAGGTGAGCGCCGCCTGCGCCGACTCCCTCATGACGTCGCCCAGCTGGCCGGTGATCGTCAGGTTCCCCGAGCCGGGGACCGAAGTCGCCTCGACGAAGAGGACCTCCCCGCCGACCGGGGTCCAGGCGAGGCCGGTCGCGACGCCCGGATCCTTGGTGCGGCGCCGCGTCTCGGAGAAGAAGCGGCGCTTGCCGAGCAGCTCGCGGGCGCGCTTCGCCGAGATCCGCACCTTGCCCTTGGCCCTGCCCTCGGCGACGTCGCGGGCGATCTTGCGGCAGACGGTGCCGATCTGGCGCTCCAGGTTCCGGACGCCGGCCTCCCGCGTGTACTCCTCGATGATCGCGTTCAGGGCCGGATCGGCAAACTCGATCTGGGAGGCCTTCAGGCCGTTCGCGGCGAGCTGGCGCGGGACCAGGTAGCGCTTGGCGATGTGGAGCTTCTCCTCGACGGTGTAGCCGGCGAGGTTGATCACCTCCATCCGGTCCTGGAGCGGCGGCGGGACGGTGTCGAGGATGTTCGCCGTCGCGATGAAGAGGACCTCGGAGAGGTCGAACGGCAGGTCGAGGTAGTGGTCGCGGAAGGTCGAGTTCTGCGCCGGGTCCAGCACCTCGAGCATCGCGCTCGAGGGGTCTCCCCGGAAGTCGGCGCCCATCTTGTCGATCTCGTCGATCATGAAGACGGGGTTCCGGGTGCCGGCGTCTCGGAGGGCACGGATGATCGTCCCGGGAAGCGCACCGATGTAGGTGCGGCGGTGGCCGCGGATCTCGGCCTCGTCGCGGACGCCGCCGACGGAGATCCGCTCGAATTCGCGGCCGAGGGCCTTGGCGATCGAGCGGCCGAGGCTGGTCTTGCCGACGCCGGGCGGGCCGACGAAGCAGAGGATCGGGCCCGGCGAGTCGGGGTTGAGCTTGCGGACCGCGAGGTACTCGAGGATCCGGTCCTTGACCTCCTCGAGGTCGTAGTGGTCCTCGTCCAGGACCTGCCGCGCGTGCCCGATGTCCAGGTTGTCCTCGGTCTCCTTCGACCAGGGCAGATCGACCAGCCACTCGAGGTAGGTGCGGATCACGCCGTACTCGGCGGCGACCGGCGGCAGCTTCTCGAGCCGGGAGAGCTCTCGCTCGGCCGCCTTCTGCGCCTCCTCCGGGAGGCCGGCCTGCTCGATCCGCTCTCGCAGCTCGTTGATCTCGGCCTGCTGCTCGTCCCCCTCCCCGAGCTCGTCCTGGATCGCCTTCATCTGCTGGCGCAGGAAGTACTCGCGCTGGCCCTTGTCGATCTCCGACTCGACCTGCGACTGGATCTTGGAGCCGAGCTGCACCACCTCGAGCTCGCGGGTGAGGATCTCTGAGAGGCGGCGGAGGCGGCGCGTCACGTCGGTCGTCTCCAGCAACTCCTGCTTCTCCGCGGTCGAGATCCGAAGCGCGCCCGCGATCAGGTGGGAGAGGGCCGAGGGGTCGTCGAGGTTGGCGACGGCGAGCTGGAGTTCCTCCGGCAGGTAGGGGATCGCCTCGATGATCTGGGTGAACGTGCTCTGGACGTTGTGGGTCAGCGCGTCGAGCTCGGTGGAGGGCGCGAGCTCGTCCGGCATCGGCTCGATCCGGGCAACGAGATATGGCTCCTCGCTGACGTAGTCGAGGATCCGGATCCGCTCCGAGCCCTGGACCAGGATGCGGAGGGTTCCGTCGGGCACCTTCATCATCCGGGCGACCGTCCCCGCGACCCCGACGCCGTAGAGGTCGTTCGGACCGGGCGCGTCGAGCTCCGGGTCCCTCGAGGCGACCATCGCGAGCAGCCGGGTGCCCGAGAGGACGTCGTTGACGAGCTTGATCGAGCGTTCCTGGCCGACGGCGAGGGGCGTCAGCGTGTCCGGATAGGTGACCGTCTCGCGCAGCGGCAGGATCGGCAGCGCGTCGGGAAGCGGCTCGGCGCGGCGGGCGGCATCCTCGACGTCGGGGATCTCCACCACCTCGAGCTGGGGAGTCTCGACATCGGCCATTGTCAGCGCGCCTTCCCCGTGGCGGGGCCTGCTACTCCGCTCGCTCGATCGGAACCTGGCGGGACGCCCGCGGGAGGCGCGTCGGCAGCTCGACCCTGAGGATCCCGTCCTCGTAGGTGGCCTGCGCCTGCTCGGCGTCGACGTCCACGGAGAGCTCGACGACGCGGCGGAACGGGCCCGAGGGGAGCTCCACCTGCTGATAGGTGCGGCCCTCCGTGTCGCGAACCGGGCGCTCGCCACTGATCACCAGCGTCCGCCCGGTGACCTCGAGGTGGACCGCGTCGAGCTCGATCCCGGGCAGCTCCACCTTGACGATCGCCTTCTCAGGGCCATTCTCACCGCAGTAGTACAGGTCGACGCGCGGGACGAACGCGGCCACCTGGCGGCGCTGGCGGTGCCCGGCCTGATCCCAGAAATCGCCGAGCAGCTCGTCCATCTCCCGCCGCATCCGACCAAAGTCTGCGAATGGATCGCGCCGGCGGGTCATGTCAGAAAGAGTAATGGGCCGGCTTCGCCCCCAGATCGCGGCAGCAAGCGGCCGCCCCACAGAACCGCTCGCGCTTGGCCCCTCGCTCACGGTGGAGCGGCCTGGCTGCAGCTAGACCTCGTAGGTGGCGCCCTCGTGGGCGATCTCGACGGGTCCGCCGAAGCCGCGCTCGGCTTCTTCGCGGGCCCATTCGTCGCCGAGCTCATCCGAGATGTGGGTGATCACGACTCGCTTGGCGCCCGCCTCGCGGGCATGCTCGCCGGCCTCCTCGGGCGTGAGGTGGCCGCGGATTCCGGTGCGCTCCGGACGGGGAAGGGTCGCTTCGATGATCAACAGGTCGGCGCCGCGAGCGGCGTCGACGATCTCGTCTCCGGGACGGGTGTCGGCGCTGTAGACCACCTCACCGCTTCCATCCGCGCTGATCCGGACGGCGAAGGTCTCGACGAAGTGCGGCACCGGGTGGAAGCTCGCTCGGATGTCCCCGATTTCGACCTGATCCCCCGGCGAGTACTCCTCGATCCGGAAGGCGCTCTCGATCAGGTCGTCGTTGCCCCAAGCTCCGACCACCCGGCGGAAGGTCTCCCTGGCGCCTGGCGGCGCGATCAGCCGGGGGCGGGCGGGCTGGTCGGTCCCCTCCCAGGTGTGGACCGGGACTGGCTGCTGCCTGGGCGCGTAGGTCAGCGCGTAGGAGTACGGGACGAGGTCAAGGAAGTGGTCGGCGTGGAGGTGGGAGATGATCACCCCGTCCAGCTCCGTGTAGTCGATTCTCTCCCGCAGCTTGCCGAAGACCCCGTTACCGCAGTCGAGCAGGGCCTTGGTGGCCTCGGTCTCGATCAGGTAGCCGCTGCAGGCTCCCCCGGCGTCTTGCCACGAGGGAGACTTGCCGAGCACCGTGATTCTCAAGGCAAGGGTCCCATAGCCCCGCGCGGACTCTAAACGGCTTTGATCGTCGTCTACGCCGCCTGCACGACTGCGTGCGCGGCGTCACGGTTGCCGCGGTCACGCATCAGAAGCGCCGGCTGGCGGGGTGGGACCAGGCCTTCGGGCGTGTCTGGCCGAAAGGTGGGGCAAGGGGAATCGAGGCCGAGGGCGCAGAGACCGCGGCGCCGGAAGAAACAGTCCTCGCAAGTCACCGCAGCACTACGTCGACCCTCGGCCAAGTCGCCCCGACCCCTCTCCTCGTCTCGTTCTCCCCGGGGTGTGCGGACCCCGATCCAATTTCGGCCCCCGGGGGTTACGCCCCGCGACCCGCAGCCATCATCGCACCTGCCACACCCCCCGTCAGGCGCGTTTCCGCAAATGGCGTCCTTCTTTTTTCACCGTCTGGTCACGACTTTCGCAAGCACCAGAAAAACAGGGGCTGCAAGGGCCTCTCGCTAAGATCAGCGC
>JBKPTM010000056.1:0-3190 GCA_046765935.1 Actinomycetota bacterium
GCCGCTAGCTCAGCACCAAGCTCGGCAAATGAACGGCGTGGCGGCCTGTCAAGCTAGGCGCCGTTTTGGCCGAGCCAAATGGGGTGAACTCAGCCGCATTTCGAATCGCGGGCGGGGCGGCGTGCCTGGCGCTGTTGCTGCTGGTCGCCGCTGCCGCCAACCCGCGGCCCAGTGCCGCCAAGCACCACCGCTGCAACGCGAACCTCAACCCGACCCTCAAGATCGTGCAGCCCCTCGCGGCCCTTCGGGTCTCGGGCGAGGTCTGCTCCAAGGGCAGGGTGCGCATTCAGCAGCGCAGGAAGGGATCCTGGCGCCGTATCGGCCGCGCCCGCGCTGACCGCGGTGGCGGCTTCTCGGCCTGTGTACAGCTTCGACGCACGGGCAAGCGCAAGGTGCATCTGAGGGCCGTCGGGAGAGGGCGGGTCCGGGCTCGGAACACCGTCAGGATCTCGCCGCAGGGAGGCACCGGCTGCCAGTTGCACCTGCTCAAGGAGGATCTCGCGACCGATCCGGACCCGGTTCCGCTCTGGGGCGAGATCGTTGCCGTCTCGGCGAGCCGACATCACTGGTTCGCCGCCGGGGGCCCGGACGGCGGCCCGTTCCGCCGCATGACCGCCCTGGACGGCGACCTCTATCACGGCAACTCAGAACGTGCCGAGCTGGGCGACAGCGACTACCTGCTCGACGACGGCCGGCTCCAGACCTTCTACCTCTACCGGGCCGGCATGAGGCGCGTCACGTCCTTCTGGATGCGCCTCCCCACCGGCTTCCCGCTGAACACCGACGACTGGCAGGTCGTCATGCAGATGAAGGAGACCGACCCAGCCACGAACACCGACGGCACCCCGGTCATCTCGCTGCAGGCCACCGATGGACAGTGGCTGCTCAAGCAATCCACGTCCTCGGGACCGGCCAACGACACGCGCATCCTCTGGAGGACCCCCGCCAGGGTCGCGGTCTGGACGCACATCGTCGTCGACGCGACCTACAGCTCCGACCCCTCGGCCGGCCGCTTCGCGATCACCATCGGCGGCGCGAGCAGCCCGGCGCTGCACACCTATGACCTGAAGACCGAGGTGAGTCCGCCCGGTCCGGGGCTGCATCCTGGGGACCAAATCCCCTCGCATCTGCGGCTGGGCATCTACCACGACCCACCCATGCCGGGAGCGTCCGTGGACATCGCCCAGGTTCAGATCTTCGGCTAGACGCGCCCGAGGCACGTTCAGGGATCTTCGGCCACGCAGGCCGTAGATCGTCGCTGCGCAGGCGGCGTCCGCCGATCGGGGGTCAGTGCGGCGCCTCGACTCGAAAAGGGGACTTGTGCTGCTCGCGGCCGGCACCCTGGCCGTCTGCATTGCCCTGCCCACGGCCTCAGACGCCGCCAAGAAGCGCCCCGCGCGCGCCGCCAAGCTGAAGAAGAAGTCGGGCTGCCAGGGCAGCCTCGTCCCGGCCTCCGCCGCCGTGCGTCCGCCCGGCAAGCTGTTGCTCTCGGGCAGGGCCTGCGCGAAGGGAACGGTCAAGCTCCAGCAGGCGGGCAGCGGCGGCTGGCTCGGCCTCGGCAAGGCAACCGCGCCCAAGAGCGGCTCCTACTCGTACTGCGTCACCCTCCGCGACGCCGCCGGCGCCTCGAGCGTGCAGCTCAGGGCCGTCGCCAGCGACGGGACCAAGGCCTTCGCGACGGTGCAGGTGTCGGATCAGGGCACCGACAGCTGCAGTTCGGCCTCCACAGTCGCAGCCGCGCCTCCCACGACCTCGCAGCCGCCCACCACTACCGTCCCGCCTCCTACGACGACCCCGCCCCCCACAGACCCGCCCCCCACGGATCCGCCTCCCACGGATCCGCCCCCGGCGGACCCGCCTCCGACCGATCCGCCCCCGGCGACTCCGCCACCCGTCGAGGTGCCGGCGGGTTTCCAGCTGCTTAAGGAGGACCTCGCCACCGATCCCGACCCAATGTCGCTCTGGGGAGACATCGACGCCGTCTCGCCGACGCGCCACCAGTGGTTCGCCTCCGGCGGGCCCGATGGCGGCCCGTTCCGCCGGATGACCGCGCTGGACGGCGACCTCTACCACGGCGACAGCGAGCGGGCCGAGCTCGGCAACAGCAGCTACCAGCTCACCTCAGCCGGAAAGCTGAAGACCTTCTTCCTCTACCGGGAGGGTGACCGCCGCATCACCTCCTACTGGATGCGCCTGCCGACCGACTTCCCGCTGTACGACATGGAGAACTGGCAGGTGGTCATGCAGATGAAGCAGTCCGAGCCGGCCACCAACGCAGACGGGACGCCGGTGATCGCCCTGCAGGCCATCGAGGGCAACTGGATCCTCAAGCAGTCGAGCTCCTCGGGCCTCTCGGAGAGCACCCGCTACATGTGGACGACGCCGGCGGGGAACGCGCTCGGGAACTGGACCCACATCGTCGTGGACGCCACCTACTCGAGCGATCCGAGCAAGGGCCTCTTCCAGATCACGATCGGCGGCGTGGCGAGCCCCGTCTTCCACATGTACAACCTGAAGAAGGAGATCAGCCCGGCCGGCCCCGGCCTCAAGGTCGGCGACTCGATCCCCTCGCACCTGCGCCTCGGCATCTACCACGACCCGGCGATGCCCGGCACGCACGTCGACATCGCGGACGTGCAGGTCTTCGGCTAGCGGCGACCAGGCCGAACGCGGAGCCGCCTATCGCGATCCGTCCGGAGCGTCCTCGAGCACGCGCTTCTCGATCTGCTCGAGCTCGACGTCGAGCTGGCGGTCGGCGAGCATGCCGCGCAGCGCACCCGTGATCGTCCTGGCCCACATCCGGCGCGCCACCGCGACCTCGGTGTGACCGGAGGAATCGGACTCGTACTCGGTCCACTCGACGCAGACGTTGCGGCCGCCGGGCGCGTCGTCCGGGAGCGGTGCGCCGTCGCCGTAGAGGATGATCCGCGCCGCCCAGCCGTCGGGGCACAGCTCCTGCATCTGGCTCCGTGCCTGGCGCTCGCGCAGGATCATCGCGTCCCTGCGGCGGCGGTAGCGGCTCAGCAGGAGCACTGTCGCGGTCAGCAGCCCGCAGGCGAGGACAGTCGCGCCAAGGATCTCGGCCGAGACTCCCAGGCCCCCGCCCGACTGCTGCGGCGTGTTCTGCAGAGCCAGGATGTGGAGCGCCGACGTCATCGCATTCCCCGTGTGTGCGGCTATTCATATACCC
>JBKPTM010000057.1:0-7520 GCA_046765935.1 Actinomycetota bacterium
GGTCGGGGGCGGCGAGGCGGGCGCGATCCTGGAGCCGACCCTGGTCGAGGTCTCGCATCACGAGTCTCATCTCGCCCGCGAGGAAGTCTTCGGCCCGGTGCTGGCCCTCGTCGGCGTCCCGGACCTGGAGGCGGCGATCGAGTTCGCCAACGGCTCGCGCTACGGCAACGCCGGCTCCATCTTCACCACCTCAGGTGCGGCGGCCCGCGCCTACCGCTGGGGCGCCGAGGCGGGCATGCTCGGCGTGAACATCGGCGTGCCGGCACCCGTGGCCTGGTTCCCGTTCTCGGGCTGGAAGGACTCGATCGACGGCGACCTGCACGCCAACGGCCGAGACGCCGTCGACTTCTACACGCGCAAGAAGGTCGTCACCAGCCGCTGGTAGCGGCCACCAGGCCGCGATCTGCTGGCGAAGCCGTCCTCACCAGGAGTCGACGGTGCGGCCGCTGGGCAAGGGATCGCCGGCCGCGGCGAGCGTGCGAGCGATCGTGGCCCGGGTGTCGGCCGGGTCGATGACGTCGTCGATCTCGAAGATCTGAGCGGCATTGAGGGCCCTGGCGTTCTCGTGCATCTGCGCCGTGAGCTCGCGGACCCGCTGCTCGCGCTCGCCCTCGTCCTCGATCGCCTCGAGGTCCCGGCGCATGGCGAGGCGCACCGCACCCTCCAGCCCCATCGGGCCGAGGGTCGCGTCCGGCCAGGCTGCGGTCAGGAGCGGCTCATGCAGGCTGCCGAACGCCATCGCCTGCGCGCCCAGGCCGTATCCGCGGCGCAGCACGATCGCGATGGTGGGGACGGTCAGCCCGGCGCCCGCGATCAGCATGCGGCAGCAGTGGCGGACGAGGGCGTCCCGCTCTGCCTCGGGTCCAACCATGTAGCCCGGCGTATCGATCAGCGAGACGACCGGCAGGCCGAAGGAGTCGCAGAGCTGCATGAAGCGCGCCGCCTTGTCCGCGGCCTCGCCGGTGACCACACCGGCCTTGAATTGGCAGTTGTTGGCGATGATCCCGACGGGTCGCCCCTCGATGCGGGCGAGGGCGGTGACCAGCTCGGGGGCGAACCGTTCGCGCAGCAGGGTGGCTGAGCCCTCGTCGCAGATCGTCTGGACGATCGGCACGACGTCATAGGCGCGCCGCGAGCTCTCGGGAACCGCCTCTCGCAGCGATGCCTGGTCGGCGGCCGACCACTCGCCGACCGGACCACGGAAGTAGCCGAGCAGCCGCTTCGCCGCCGCGACGGCCGCCTCCTCGTCCTCGACGACCACGTCGAGCGCGCCGTTGGGCGCCTGCACCTCGACCGGGCCGACGTCCTCCGGGCGAACGTCGCCCAGGCCGCCCCCGGCGATCATCGCCGGGCCCGCCATCCCGAGCGAGGAGCTCTCGGTGGCGACGATCAGGTCCGAGCACCCCGCGATCACCGCATTGCCCGCGAAGCAGTTGCCGGCGACGATGGAGATCCTCGGAACGTGGCCGGAGAGCTTCGCCCAGAGGGCGAAGGCGCGGACCTGCAGCGCGCTGACGACTGGATGGTCCGTGTCGCCCGGCCGACCGCCGCCACCCTCCGCAAAGAACACCACCGGTAGGCCCATGCGTTCGATCAGCTCGAACATCCGGTCCTTCTTGAAGTGCCCGACTGTGCCCTGCGTGCCGGCCAGGACGGTGTAGTCGTAGGCGAGCACCGCGACGGGCTGCCCGTCGACCGTGGCGGTCCCGGCGACCAGGCCGTCGGCGGGGGTGTTGGCGATCAGGTCATCCTGGCTGCGGCGCGCCCGCTGCTGGGCGACGGCGTAGCGCCCGTACTCGACCCACGAGCCCTCGTCGATCAGGTCCGTGACGTTCTCGCGGGCCGTTCGCCCTCCCCGCTCGTGCCGCTTGGAGACGGCCTCGGCGCGAGCCGCGTCCTCGGTGAGCTCTCGCCTTCGCTGAAGATCGGCGAGGTCGTCCCGGCTCATGTCCTTCTCCGGCGGCATCGCCGCTGGAGTATCCACGGTGCCGCCCGAGCTAAGCCTGGCCGATCAGCGCGCCGGTGACGGCGACGATCAGGCCGCCCATGGTCACCTGCACCAGCGAGCTGCGCAGCGAGACGTTCAGGAACCTCTTTCGGATCCAGGCGATGCCGATCAGCTCGCAGCCGACCGTGAACGAGGCGACGATCAGCGCGGTGTGCAGGTCGCTGATCACGAAGGGGAGCGCGTGGAAGCTGCCCCCGAAGAAGGTCGCGCCGCCCGTGATCAGGCCGCGCGAGAGGGAGGTGCCTCGACCGGTGATCTCGCCGTCGTCCGAGAGGGCCTCCGAGAGGCCCATGCTGATCCCGGCGCCGAGCGCCGCGGCGAGGCCGACGAAGAGGGCCGCGTGCGAGCCGGCGAGGAAGGCGGTGGCGAAGATCGGCGCGAGCGTCGAGACGGTCCCGTCGATCAATCCGATCAGCGCAGGCTGGACCCGCTGGAGCATGAACCGCTCCTCATCAGCCGGACCCATCCTGCCCGCGAGCCGTGCAACCAGTTCAGCCATGGCTACATATTACAAGCAACTAAAGATAAGGTCTCCCTAAGATGTAGGATGCTCTTAGGTTCACCTACTCTCCTCACCTCCTATGACGACGAAGACCCACATCCCTCCCCGCGACGACGCCGAGCTCGCCGAGCTGCTTCGCGAGCGCGGCCTGCGGGCGACCTCGCAACGGGTCGTCATGCACCGGCTGCTCCGCGATCGCAACCGACACGTGAGCGCGGAGGAGCTGCTCTCCGAGGCCGGCGAGCGACTTCCGGGGGTCTCCCTCCCCACCGTCTACGCCACCCTCGAGCTCTTCGAGCAGCTCGGCATCGTCCGGCGCGTCAACGGCGGTGGCGGGACGCTGCTCTGGGACACGCGTCCCGACACCCACCATCACATGATCTGCCGCAACTGCGGCCGGATCGAGGACCTGGAGACCCCGCTCGATCTCGAGCGGGCTCGCCGCGGCGCCGCGCGCTCCGGCTTCCAGGCCGACCGCGCCGAGGTCGTAGTCAGCGGGCTCTGCCGTCGGTGTCAGACGGCTTCGCCATAAGGCCGCGGCCGCAACCGGCAGCTAACGCGGCTCGGACATGTGGAGCTCGATGATCGAGAAGGCCGCGCCCTGCGGATCGAACAGGGTCGCCATTCGGCCGACCGGAATATCCAGCGGCCCGAAGATCAGCCTGCCACCGGCCGCCTTCGTCTTCTCCACGGCCTCGTCCGCGTTCTCGACGACGAAGTAGACCTGCCAGTAGGGCGGCGCTTCGGCCGGGATGTCGGTCCCCATCTCCATCAGCCCGGCGATCCCCTCGGGCCAGCGCTGCCCCTCGACCTGCCACATCCAGACGAAGTCCGGCGCCTGCTCGTTGTGGCTAGCGGTCCAGCCGAAGACCTTCCCGTAGAAGTCCTTCGCGGCGTCCATGTCGCGGGTCAGCAGGTTGTTCCAGTTCCAGGTGCCCGGCTCGTTGACCAGCTGCGCGCCGGGGTGCTTCTGCTGCTGGTTGATCGAGATGAACGCGCCGGTCGGATCCCGCAGCACCGCCATCCGGCCGGACTCATTGGGGAGATCGACTGGCCCGAAGTCGACCTGGCCGCCCGCCTGCTTGGCCTTCTCCGTCGTCTGATCGGCGTCCTCGACCTTGATGTAGCTGTGCCACGCCGACGGCTGATCAGGGCTCTGGGTCGGGCCATAGCCGGCGATCATCTTGCCGTCCTTCGTCAGGAACCCGTATCCCCCGGTCTCCTCCGGATCGCCCGGTGCCGGCTGTCCCTCGACGCCGAGAAGGTCCCCGTAGAAGGCGAGGGCCTCATCGACGTCCGTGGTTGACAGATCGACCCAGCAGAACTCACCCGGTGCATATCCGCTGCGCTCACTCATCCGTGACCTCCTTCTATCTCTTCCGCCGCGCCCCCGCGAGCACGATCCGCGCGACCAGCTCGGGGTCGTCCCAGGTCGGGACGTGTCCGCAGTTGGGGAGCGTCACCTGCTCCACCCGCTTCGGCAGCACCTTCTCGGGGAGCGGCTTGTTTCGTACCAGCGTGTCGTGCTCGGCCCAGGCGAGCGTGATCGGGATCTTGATCGACTTCAGCTCCTCGATCCTTCCGGCTCGCATCAGTGCGCTCGCGTCGTCGTAGGCGGGAGCGGTCACGTAGGCGTTCGCGACCGCCTCCGCCTCGCCCGGGCTGAGACGTTCAGGGCGATAGATGAAGCGGCCTAGGGCCTCGCGACGGCCGCGGGCCGTCCGCATCACCGGCCGGAAGAGGGGTCGCAGCGCGCGGCCGCGCCGCCGGGCGCGAGCGAGTCGCCGATTGGACGGCTCGGGCGAGCGCCTCCAGAATCCGGCCGGGCAGAGGGCGACCACGGCGCTGGCGCCCGCCTGGCGTGCGCACTCGATCGCGACCCACCCGCCAAGAGAGATGCCGGCGATCGCCGGCTTCTCCTCGATCCCGAGCGCGTCGTAGAAGTCGAGGACGGCCGTCGCCAGATTGGCGGCCCTGGGCGCGATTCCATCGGGCAGCTCCGGCGACTCGCCGAAGCCCGGCATGTCGACGGCGATCACCTCGCGCTCCGCGGCCAGACGGTCCAGCACCGGCGACCACTGGATCAGGGAACCGCCGAGCGAGTGGAGGAGCAGCAGCGGTTCGCCCTGCCCCACCCTCATGTGATTGAGCCAGACCGCCCCGACGGTGGAGCGGAGTTCGTCCGTCATAGCTCCAGGTCGTATTCCAGGTAGGTCCCGAATTCCGCCCCGGTGCGGTTGTAGACCTGCTGCGCGCGGTGGTTGTCCGGCGCGGTGAGCCACTCCATCGCGGGCATGCCGAGCTCGCGACAGCGCTCCGCGCAGGCCTCGATCAGCGCGTCGGCGATCCCCCGGCCCCTCGTCTCCGGGTCCACGAAGAGGTCCTCGAGGTACCCGATCCGGGCCGCCTTCAGGCTCGACCACTTCCAGTCCAGGGTGGCGAAGCCGACGGCCCGGCCGCCGTCGCGCGCGATGAAGACCGTGCCCTGCGTCGGCTCGGTGATCAGGGTCTCGAACATCGTCCGGATCCCCTGATCGTTCGGCTCGGTCTCGTAGAACTCGCAGTAGGCGCGGATCAGCGGCAGCATCTCCTCGATCTCGTCCGTCCGCGCCGGCCGGACCTCGACCCCCTCCGCAAGCTGGCGCAGCCCCTGGGCGACCGGTTCCTCTGCCATGCGCCGATACTAGATGAGCGATTCCGCGAGCCCGCGCTGCCGGACCGAGCCGTAGGCTCTCGGCCGTGTCGTCCCGGGGACTCATCTTGCTGTCTGCGATCGGAGCGCTGCTGCTCGGGGGCTGCGGGAACGGCGGGGACTCGAGCGCCGTAACGGAGCCGGGTGAGGGCATCACCCGGCAGATCGCCGGCCGCTGGACCGGGCAGCTCCATCAGCAGGGGCTGAAGCCGTTCGAGATCGCAGTCGATATCGGCTCTGACGGGAACGGGGAGGTCGCGTACACCGGCATCGACTGCGGTGGTCACTGGACACTCGACGGAGTCCGGCCAACCACGCCGCCGCGCTACCTGTTCACCGAGGAGATCAAGGCGGGAGCCGGGGGCAACTGCAAGGGGACCGGCCGCGTGTCGCTCGCGCCGATCCAGGGCCACGCACCCAATCAACCCGCCTACAGCCGGCTGAACTATGAGTTCACCGGCGGCGGGGTGACCAGCCGCGGGCTGCTCCACCGAACCGACACCGCCCACCTGGGGCCGGTCTTCAAGCAGGCCGGGGTCAGCCCGCCCTAAAACGGGCATTTCGTGCCCAGGAAGGGGCGCGCCGGCCCCGAATAGAGAGGGTCGGCATGGCTGAACCCGGCGAAACAGCAGCCACCGGGCCGGTCCCGGTACCTCCGGCCGACTCGCCCGCGCGCCTGATCGCCCGCAACGTCCTCGTCGTCGTGGGGGTCCTGCTGACCCTCTACATCATCTACCTGCTGCGCAGGCCGATCAGCTGGCTGATCATCGCCGCCTTCCTGGCGATCGCACTGGCCGGGCCCGTCAACTTCTTCCAGCGCTACATGAGGCGCGGCCTCGCGATCTTCCTCGTCTACCTCGGGCTGCTGGCGATCCCCATCGGGCTCGGCGCCGTGCTCATCCCCCCGATCGTCAACCAGGTCTCAGACGTCGCCACCAACGCCCCGAGCTACGTCCAGGACGTCGAGGACTACGTCCACAGGAACAAGACGCTCAACGACCTGAACGAGAAGTACGACATCACCCAGAAGCTCTCCGATGAGGCCGACAAGCTGCCGAGCAAGGCGGGCGACGCGGCCAAGGTTCTGCGCGACATCGGCTTCGGCCTGGTCAGCTCGATCTTCGCCGGGGTCACGATCCTGATCCTGAGCGTCTTCATGGTTGCCGCAGGGCCCAGATGGATCGAGAGCTTCATACGAATGCAGAGGCCGGAGCACGCCGAGCGGATCGAGCGGACCCTGCGCCGGATCGCCAATGCGGTCGGCAACTACGTCGGCGGCGCACTCCTCCAGGCGACGATCGCGGGAGTGAGCTCGTTCATCGTCCTGAAGATCCTCGGCGTCCCCTTCGCCGGGCCGCTGGCGGTGGTGATCTTCGTCTTCGACCTGATCCCGGTGATCGGCGCCACGATCGGCGCGGTCCTGGTCGGGATCGTCACCGCCTTCGTCAACTTCCCCATCGCCCTGATCATCTGGATCGTCTTCGCGATCGTCTACCAGCAGGTCGAGAACTACGTGATCCAGCCGCAGATCCAGAAGCGGGCGACCAAGGTCGAGGCGTTCATCGTCCTGGTGGCGGTGCTCTTCGGCAGCACGCTGTTCGGCGTCCTGGGAGCGATCCTCGCCGTCCCGATCGCGGCATCGATTCAGATCGCGGTGCTCGAGTACCGCGAGTACCGCCGCGAGGTCCTGGCCGCGGAGCAGGAGGCCGGTGGACCTACACCCGCTCCCCCCGAGGGGCCGACGACGGCCCCGGAAGCAAGCTAAGCGGGCTTCAGCCGGTTGGGGCGGGCGCCTTGCCCGCCAGGGCGTCGGCCGTCTCGGAGTCCGAGATTCCCTCGACGGCGCGCTTGAGGATGTCGCGGAGCTCCCGCTGGTCCTTCTCGGACAGCGATGCGATGGGCGGCGGCGGCTCGGCCATCCGCTTTGTGATCTCCACCCGCATGCGCTCGCCCGCCTTGGTGAGGACGAGGAGCTTGACCCGCCGGTCCCCCTCAGCAGCCTCTCGCCGAACGAGGCCGCGCTCCTCGAGCCGGTCGACGATGCCGGTGACGTTCGAGTTGTCGCAGAACAGGGACTGGGCCAGCTCGCTCATCTTGCGCGGACCCGAGCCGAGCATCCGCAGGGCGATCATCTGCTGAGGCGCGAGATCGAACTCCTGGGCCATCGCGAAGAGCCGGTGCTTGTTCGTCACCATCATCCAGTGCATCAGGCTCCAGGCCTGACTGCCGGGATCGGTGCGGCCCAGCTCTCCGGCGAGCCAGGACTCCGGCCCCCGCCCGCGACGCCCCATTTCTGAGTCCTTCGGCCTGGCCATCTG
>JBKPTM010000058.1:0-8141 GCA_046765935.1 Actinomycetota bacterium
GCTCCTCATAGATCTGCTCGGCCAGGATCGGGCCGATGCCCTCGGCCTCCACGATGTCCTCCGGCTGAGCTTCCAGCAGCGCGTCCATGGTGCCGAAGTGCTCGGCGAGGGACTCTGCGTTGACGAAGCCGATGCCCGGGATGCCGAGCGCGTAGAGCACGCGCGAGAAGGGCATTTGCTTGGCCTCCTCGATCTCCTCCATCAGATTCCTGGCCGAGATCTCGCCGAAGCCTTCGAGCTCCGCGATCCGCTCGGGAGTGAGGTCGAAGATGTCGGCAGCGTCCGAGATCAGCCCCTCCTGGAGGAAGCGGTAGGCGTTCTTCTCGCCGAGCCCCTCGATCTCGAGCGCGCCGCGGAAGTGCTTGATGTGCTGGAACTGCTGCCCCGGGCAGCCCGTCCGGTTCGGGCAGATCGTGAAGACGCCGTCGTCCGGCTTTACCGTCGGCGTGCCGCACAGCGGGCACTTCTTCGGCGGCCGCGCCCGGCGCGCGCCCTTCTTGCGGCGCTGGATGATCGGCGAGACGACCTGCGGGATCACGTCGCCCGCCCGCATCACGACCACCTCGTCGCCCTCGCGGACGTCCTTGCGCTCGAGGTCCTCCTCGTTGTGCAGCGTCGCGGTGCTGACGGTGACGCCCGAGACGTGCACCGGCTCGAGCATCGCGAATGGCAGCAGGTGGCCGGTACGGCCGACGTTCCAGACGATCTTGTTGAGCTTGGTGGTGGCCGTCGTCGGGGCGAACTTCCAGGCGACGGCCCAGCGTGGCTCGCGGCCGGCGACCCCGAGCTCCCGCTGCAGGCCGCGATCGTCGACCTTGACGACGACGCCGTCGATCTCGAAGTCGAGTGCCTCGCGGCGGTCCTCCCACCAGCGGCAGCGCTCGGCGACCTCGTCGATCCCGTGCAGGATCGAAATGTCGTCGTTGACCTTGAAGCCGCGGTCGCGGAGCCACTCGAGTGACTCCGAATGCGCCTTCGGCTCCCAGCCCCGAAGCGCGGCCACGCCGTAGCACCAGATCGAGAGCGGCCGCGTGGCGGTGATCGAGGAGTCGAGCTGGCGCAGCGAGCCCGCCGCCGCGTTCCTCGGGTTGGCGAAGGTGGAGAGACCGTCCTGGGCGCGCTGCTCGTTCACCTTCGTGAAGCCGGCAATCGGCAGATAGACCTCGCCTCGAACCTCGACCAGCTCGGGCGCGTCCTCGATCGAGAGGGGGATCGCCTTGATCGTCTTCAGGTTCTGCGTGACGTCCTCGCCGATCTGGCCGTTTCCGCGCGTCGCGCCCCGCGTGAAGACGCCGTTCTCGTAGGTCAGCGAGATCGCCAGGCCGTCGACCTTGGGCTCGGTGACGTAGCGGATCTCGCGGCCCGAGATGTCCAGGCGCTCGAGCTCGCGCTCCACCCGCTTGGCCCAGGCCCGCAACTCGTCCTCGTTGCGGGCGTTGGCGAGCGAGAGCATCGGCTCGTGGTGGGTGACCTGCTTGAACTTGTCGAGCGGAGTGCCGCCGACCCGCTGAGTGGGCGAGTCGGGCGTGAGCAGCTCTGGGCGCTCCTCCTCGATCTGCTTCAGCTCGCGGAGCAGGTCGTCGTACTCGGGATCCGAGATCTCCGGGTCGTCGAGGACGTAGTAGCGATGGTCGTGGTAGGCGATCTGCCTACGGAGCTCCTCGGCCCGCTTCTCGGGTCCCTGCTTGGCCCCCGTCGCCGCGCTCACCGCTGAGTGGGTGCCTCCGTCGTGGACAGCATCCCCTCGAAGTCCCACGCGCGCAGCCGGTCCAGGCTGGGCCGGTCCGTCAGATCGAAGTGCACCGGGGTGACCGAGATCCGCTCCCTGGCGATGGCGCTCAGGTCGGAGCCCGCCTCGTCCTCGAAGGACGGCTCGAACCCATAGATCTGGTAGCGGTTCGCGCCGGTCTCGGAGTCGGTGTCGATCAGCCGCATCTCGTCGTTGTAGAGGCGCTTGCCGAGGTGGGTGACCTCCACGCCGCTCGGCTCCCCGGGCGGGAAGTTCACGTTGAGCAGCGTGTCGGCGGGAAGCGGATCCTCCGCGACGCGGCGCACCAGCTCGGCCGAGAACGCCGCCGACGCCGTGAAGTCGTACTCGCGCTTGGCGTAGTAGTCCGCGCCACTTGCCTCGGACTGCTGAGAGAGCGCGATCGCTGGGATCCCGAGCACGATCCCCTCGAGTGCCGCGGCCACCGTCCCGGAGTAGGTGATGTCGTCGCCGAGGTTGGAACCGTGGTTGATGCCGGAGACGATCAGCTCCGGCCGCTCGCCGATCAGGCCCAGCTCCGCGAAGCGAACGCAGTCGACCGGGGTGCCGTCAGTCGCGTATCCGCTCGAGCCGTCCTTGAAGGGAACCTCCTCGACCCAGAGGGGCGAGCGGGTGGTGATGCTGCGCGCCGTCGCGCTGCGGTTGGAGTCGGGGGCGATCACGTGGACCTCGAGGCCCTCGATCTGACGCAGGGCCTCGCGCACGGCGTTCAGGCCGCTCGCGTGGATCCCGTCGTCGTTGGTGATCAGGACTCGCATCCGACCTGAGTTTAGGGTTGACGGCTTCGCCGAAAGTCCGGCGGGTGGTTAGGACGGCTTCATCCTCCGCGATGGCTGCGCCATCGCGGAAAGTAGGCGTCCTAACCCCCGCCGTAGGCGATGACCATCTCGGTGGCGACGCCCAGGAAGACGCCCGCGCCGAGCATCAGCAGGCCGAGCTCGCGGTGGCCCAGCCGCCGCATCGCGCCCCAGATCTCGCCGATGACGTAGAGGATCGCGCCCGCGGAGACGGAGTAGAAGAGCAACTCGAGCGGCTCGGAGGTGACGTTGTAGCCGACGATGGCGCCCAGGAAGACCGGCCCGCCGCCGATCAGGCCGGCCAGAGCCAGCCAGCGCCAGCTGGGCCGGACATCGCCGAGTGGCCCGACGATCCCGAACCCCTCTGTCGCGTTGTGGACCGCGAAGCCGACGATCAGCACCGTCGCGAGACCGATCTCGCCGGTGCTGGCCGAGACGCCGATCGCGAGCCCCTCAGCGAAGTTGTGGAGCCCGATCGCCGCCGCGATGCTCATCCCGGTGCGGAGGGCCGCGGCGCGCGCGCTGAACTCCTCGCTCGCTCCGACGGCGATCTCCGCCTGCTCCAAGGTCATCGCGTCCGTCGCGCCGCCGGAGATCGGTCGCGGCTCAGAGCGCCGCATCCGGCTCTCGATCAGAGCGAGCCCGGCGCTGCCGGCTGTGAAGCCCCCGCCGAGCATGAGGGCGAGGAGCAGCCCCTCGAGCAGCGAACCCTCGCCGTCGCCGAGCTCCTCGAAATGCTCCTCGACGATCTCGACACCGTGCACGAGCACCTCGGCGAAGAGGAACGCGAGCACCCCGACGGAGAACATCGCGAGAGCGACCTTGGCGCGCCGCGAGACGAACTCGATCCGGCCAAAGGGCAACCCGAGGTAGATCGTGAAACCCGCAAGGGCTCCGAGGAGGACTGTTTCGCCAAAAGACACGCGGAGCGGCAGGATAACAAAGCGGTTAGGGCACCCTAATCAGGCTCAGTAGCGCACCGACGCCAGGTGGAGCCCGTGCGCCGGAGCGGTCTCACCGGCCCGCTCGCGCGGCTCCCCCTCGAGCAGGGAGGCGAAGTCATCCAGCGACCGCCTCCCGCCGCTCACCTCGAGCATCGTCCCCACCAGGACGCGCACCATGTTGCGCATGAACGCGTCTGCCTCGATCCAGAGCTCGAGCACCCGTCCGCCGCCGAGGACGGCGGCCTTCTCCTGCCACTCCGCACGGAGGAGGTCGCGCTCGAAGCGGACGTGCTCGGTCTGGGCCGGAGTGAATGCCGTGAAGTCATGGGTGCCGACCAGAGCTTCGGCGCAGGCCGCGAGCGCTGCGTCATCGATGCGGTGCGGCCAGTACAACGCCACGCCGGCCTCGAATGGATTCGGCGTGCGCTCGGCCAGGACGCGGTAGCAGTAGGTCCGCGAGCGGGCGTCGCGGCGGGCGTCGAATTCCGCCAGAGAATTCACCGACTTGACGACCAGATCCCGGCCGGTGAGGGAGTTGAGCGCCCTCGAGAGCTCTTCGGGCGGCTCCCGATCGGCCTGAAAGCTCGCGACCTGGCCCCAGGCATGCACGCCGGCATCGGTGCGGCCCGCGACCGTGAGCGGGGCCGGACCGCCGAGCACCCGCTGGACTGCCGCCTCGAGCTCGCCCTGGACGGTGCGTTCGCCGGGCTGCGCGGCCCAGCCCGCGAAGCCGGCCCCGTGGTACGCGATATCGAGTCGCACGGACCCCACGCGTGCGCGACACTACCCAGCGATGGCCCTGCCCGGCTCGGACGAACCTTGATCGGCTTCATGATCGCGGTGAACCCCGACCGCCGCGAGTAGGCTCGTTGTGATCAGGCTCACGGATTCGCCCCGGCACGGCGCGTAGGGTTCGCCGTAACGATTGGAGGAGGAGAGATGGCCAATACCGACATCACCCAGCGCTCGCAGTACGAGCGCAGTGATCTGCTCGCGGGGGGCGAGGGGATCCGCAGGGGCTCTGAGAAGGGCGCCGCGATCTACACGGTCGTCGCGCTGATCATCGGGATCGCGCTCAGCGTCGTCGCGCTCGCGACGATCGAGAGCTGGGCGCAGTGGCTCGTGTTCGGCGTGATCGTCGCCTTCACCGTCGCGGTGATGGCTGCGATCGGCCCGAACCGCCGCGGCTCCGGCTCGCAGTTCAAAGTCGGCCGCTAGCGGCCACCAGGCCGGCGTCCGAACTCGGGGCGGTCCCGCACTCCTTCATAGCGCCCTCGAGCCTCTCGGCCAGTTCCCTGTGCAGCGCTGCGGCTGACGCGTCCCGCGGCTGGCCCGTGCGGACGTCCAGGAGGTTGTTCACCTCGAGTGGATCGCGTTCGAGGTCGTAGAGCTCGTACTCGGTCGCCCGTCGCCCGGCGGGATCGAAGTAGAAGGCGTACTTCGAAGTAGGCGAGCGGATGGCCCGAATCCGGTTCGGCTGCCCGGGCGCCTCCGTCATGGCCGTCCCAGCCTGATGGTCGTCGTAGGTGAAGTGGACCGCGTCTCGTACCGAGGCCGCCGGGGCCGCGTGCTCGGTGACCGCGGCGAGGTCGATCGGGGCGCGGCCGAGTGCCCCTCGCTCCGGCGCTGCCGCCTTGGCCAGCACCGGGGTCAGGTCCCGGCCGGACAGGCTGCGAGGTGACTCAGCGCCGCTCAGGGCCAGCATCGTCGGCAGCACGTCCACCAGCGAGGCGAGCGCGTCGGTCTCCGCGCCACGGGGGAACAGCAGTGGATTGGAGACAACGAGCGGGACGTTGATCGTCTCCTCGTAGGCGTTGAAGGTCTTCTGCCGCAGGCCGCCATGCGACAGCCCCATCTCGCCGTGGTCCGCGCAGCGCACCACGACCGTCCGCGAGCGCAGCGAGCCCGGATCCGACGCGTCCCCGAGCGCCCGCAGGACCCGGCCGATCTTGGCGTCCACCACCCCGTGCAGGTAGGCGTAGAAGTTGACGTAATCGAGCTGGTCGCGGCGGTTGCGCAAGGGCCCCATGTAGGCGGTCATCCCCATCCGCATCAGGGCGTGGACGGCGGGCTTGTCCGTCAGGTCCTCCTCGACGGTGGGCGGCAACTCGACGCCGAGATCGCGGAACTCGGCCGCCGAGTACCCGCCGCGCTCATAGGACGCCGGATAGCCGAGCACGTCGTGCGGGTTGACGAGCGAGACGATCAGGCAGAAGGGCTCGGGAAGCGCGGCTTGGGCGAGCCAGCGCTCGACCTGGCGCGTGTAGACCTCGTCCCACCCCTCCCCCTCGCCGGCGTTGCCGCCGCCGAAGTGCTCGGCCTTGGTGTTCTCGCCCGCGTCCGGCGCGTTCCAGTCGGCGAAGCCGTAGTCCCGCTCGATCCTCCGCTCGTCGGCCGCGCCCCAGCCGCCCAGCAGCCCGTTCTCGCCCTGCGAGGGGTGGGTCAGATGCCACTTGCCCTTGTACGCGACGTGGTACCCCGCCGCCCGGAGCATGGTGGCCATGCTGGGAAGCGTCGGCGGCAGCTCGGGCTCGTGGCCCCGGCTCTCCCCGATCCGGAGCAGTCCGCGCGTGAACTGCGTGAGCAGCCGGCGCGGGGGCGCCTGCCGCCGGTACAGGATCTTCGCCATCGTCGCCGCGACCGCGGGGGCGTAGCGCGGATTCGGCCGGAGATCGGCCGCCGTCAGCGTCAGCTCTACGCCGTGCTGGGCGGGGTAGAGGCCGGTGAACAGGCTCGCGCGGCTCGGCGAACACATCGCCGTGTTGCAGAACGCGTTCCGGAAGCTGAGGCCGGTGCGCCGAAGCTCGGCGTCGTTCGGCATCAGCTCCTGCAGCCAGCCGGGGTCCTCGGGCCAGTGGCGTGGCGCTCGTTGCTGGTCCGTGATCAGGACCAGGAAGTTCGGCGGCTTCACGCGCGGCCTACGGCTTGATGTCGCAGCTGCGGCCGCTGCAGGTCGCCAGCCGCTGCATCTTCGAGATCAGGCGCGCCTTGACCGCCGCGTAGGCCGGGTTCTGGGCCAGGTTCTGGAGCTGGAAGGGGTCGGTGCGCCTGTCGTAGAGCTCCTCCTCGGAGGTCTCCTTCCAGAGGACGTACGTGTACCGCTGCGTGTGGACCCCGACGTAGGGCCGATCCCAGGCGTTGTTGGGGATCGCACCCTCGAACAGCGGATGCAGCGCCTCGATCGCCAGCGCGCGCTTGGGTGGGTTCTTGTGCCGCTCGAGCGTGGGCACCAGCGAGATCCCGTCCATCTTCCTGTGGGCCTTCACCCTGGCGAGCGCGCTCAGAGTGGGAGCCAGATCGATGTTCGCCACCTGCCGCTTCACCCTTCGCCCCTCGGCGATCCCGGGGCCGCGGATGATCAGCGGCACGCCGAGAGACTCCTCGTAGGGCAGGAACTTGTCACCGGGGATGCGGTGCTCGCCCTCCATCCAGCCGTTGTCCGAGGTGAAGACGATCACCGTGTTGCTGAGCTGACCGGTGCGGCGCAGCGTCTTCACCAAGCGGCCGACCCGGTCGTCCACCGCCCGCAGCGATCCGCCGCGCCCCTCGTAGTCGAGCTGAAGCTGGGCGATCTGGGCGTCGGTCAGCGGCGGTGTCCTGCTCGTGACGTCGGTCGGCTTGTCGCTGACATCGGCCTCGTTGAAGCTCGGCGGCCGCGGGAGCTGGAAGCTCTGGCTGAGCTGCTCGTATCGCTGTGGCGGCCGGGGATCGGGACCTGGCCGCCCCATCAGGGTCGTGGAGACGTCCTCGCGATGCGGGGCGGCGGGAGTCCACCAGATGAAGAACGGCTTCATGGCCCGCTTCTGGCGCCCGAGCAGCTTGTTGGTGATCCGGCCGGTCACGTCGGGCGAGTACTGATCGGGGTTGCTGGCTCCCCAGTAGTGGTACGGAGCCGGGCCCATCACCGAGGTCAGCTTCGCCAGCACATCCGCGACGCTCTTGACGTCCGGCGGGGTCACCTCGATGTTCGCGAAGTCGACCAGCTTGCGGGCGAAGTCCGCGTCCCCCCAGGTGCGGAGGTGCCCGTTGCTGTTCATCTCGAAGTTGTAGTAGTCGTAGGCGGAGACGTCGAGCAGCGCGTGCCACTTGTCGAAGCCCGGCGGGATCTCGCCGTGTGCGTCGAGCGCCCCGTAGCCGTTCAGCATCTTGCCGATCAGGTCGGTGCTGTAGCCGCCCCCGTCGAGCCAGGTGGCGAGGGTGTTCCCTCGGTTTCGCATCCCGTACCAGCCCTGGGGGAAGAAGTTGCCGCCCACGCCGTGGTTGTGGGCGTACTGACCCGTGAGGAAGGTGGCCCGCGAGGGACAGCAGAGCGGGAACGAGGTGATCGCATTGGTGAAGCTCGTCCCCCGCTTGGCGAGGAGCTTCCTGGTCTTCGGCATGAAGGCGAGGTCGGCCTGGTTCATGTCGTCGGTCATCACGACGAGGATGTTGGGGCGACCGTCCTGCCCCACGTCGGCGGGTCGCGCGTCCGCCGGGCCGGCGGCCACCAGCAGTGCGACCACGAGGCCGGTGAGCGCGATCAGGTTCCCTCCTCTGCGCATCGGGGGCGATGCTACTGTGTGTGTCACACACTGTCAACTTCTCCCCGCCAGATGCCCGCCAAAGCTCCCACCCGACCGCAGCGCCCCCGGC
>JBKPTM010000059.1:0-3118 GCA_046765935.1 Actinomycetota bacterium
GTCCTCGACCACCAGGACCAGCGAGCTGTTCCAGATCGAGGAGTGCGAGATCGTGTCGACGATCTGGCCGAGGGCCCAATCGTTGTCGGCGATGTCGGCATCCGGGGTGCGCTTGCCGGGGGAAAGGCCCTCGGTGTGATCCAGCGGCAGCGAGAGATAGTTGAAGGTCGGGACCGCATTGGCGGCCAGCTGTGCCTGGAACCTGGTGTTGAAGCAATTGAACCTGGAGGCGTCGCCCGGCTGCGATCCCGGCGGCAGGCTCGAGTCGTAGACGTTGCCGAGCTTCGGGCCGATCGCGGGCGTGTCGAAGATCGAGATGTCGCTGTCGTAGCAGCCGCCGTTGAGCTGGACATCGGTGACGGTCGGGCTGAGCAGCTGCCCGTTCTGGGCCGTCTGCGCCGGGGTCCGGTCCTTGTCGGGGAAGGGCGAGAGGCCGGCCAGCGCCTCGCCGTAGTTGTAGAACGAGACGCCGGACTCCAGCATGCGCTGGAAGATGTAGCCCTTGGGCGGAGCGCTGACCTCGTAGGAGCCGAAGTCGTAGGGGCGATGGCGTCCCGCGTAGTTCTGGTGCCAGTTCTTGACGACGTAGTCGGAGACCGCCCCGGCCGCGGTCCAGTAGTGGCCGTCGATCGAGGCCTCGGAGTTCGCGTAGACGTGGTCGAGCAGCGGGAAGCGCTGCACGAGCGCATGGAGGTTCGGCGTGATCGAGTTGCCGAACAGGGTGAGGGCCGGATCGCCGTCGCCGCGCGAGTCGTCGCCGAGCACCTGGTCGTAGGTGCGGTTCTCCCGCACGATGTAGAAGACGTGCTTGATCGGCCCGCCCCCGCGGATCGGGGTGTCGCTCGGCGCGGTGCGGGCGTCGGCGGGGATCACCTGTCGATCGCTGATCGGGGTGAGCTTGCGGATCTTCCGGTCGCTCGGGTAGCTCAGCACCCCGGACGCACCGTCGACGATCGACGGCAGGTACTGGTCCAGATAGGTGTCGTCGCCGGTGAACGGGTTCGGCCCACCCGGGTTGGGGCCGACGCCGAGGCCCCGGGCCGAGACCCAGACCAGCTGGCGGCGCTTCGGGGTGGCAGCCGCCATCGTCGGATAGCTCCCAGTTGGGATCCGGCCGACGAGCTGGAACGGCTTCGTCTTGCGCGCGTGCGACTTCTTGTGCTTGCGCTTGCCCTTGCCCTTCGCGGCGGGCTCGGCGACCGCGGCGGTCTTCTTCTTGCCGCCCTTCTTCTTCTTCTTGCCCTTCTTGGCCCCCTGACCGCAGTTCTTGCCCTTGGAGAGGGCGAAGACCGCGACGGCGTCCTCGCCTGAGTCCGCGGAGAGCAGGTCGCAACCGTCGGAGGTCACGCTCACGTAGGTCGGCGAGGTGCCGACGCCCTGCGGGCGCTCGACCGACAGGGTCCTCGCCACCGCCAGCGACTTGGTGTCGATCACGGTGATCGTGTCCTGGTTCGCGTTGCCGACGAAGGCGAGGGGCGCCTTCGGATCGATCGCGATGCTCTCGGCGTGCGAGAGAGGCGGCGCAACCTGGATCGTCTTCACGACGGTCCCGGCCGCGAGATCGACCACCGCGACGGTGCCCTGCGTCTCGCTGCTGACCAAGCCATAGCGGCCATCGGTCGTGATCCCGGCCCCGTACGGGTAGTGCCCGACGTTGACGTAGCGGACGTTGCCGGTCGCGGTGTCGATCAGCGCGGCGGCGTCGGCGAGGTTGAGCGCCACCAGCAAGGTTCGTCCGTTCGGGCTCACCGCGATATCGCGCGGCCAGGAGAATTTGTCGCTGCTGGTCGGGAAGTCCTGGGCGGGCGGCGCGTCGCTGGGCGGAGGAACGCCGATCACCCCCGCCCTCGTGGCGATGCCGGTCTTCGGGTCGTAGTGCAGGACGTGGATGACGTCGCCCTCCTGGCCCGGAACGCTCGGATCGGCCTGCTCGGCCTCGTGGCTTGAGTTCGCGACGCCCGAGACGTAGGCGGTGCGCCCGTCGGGCGACATCGCGATCCCGCCGCTCAGTCCGGGAAACGGGATCGTCTGGACGACGGTGCCGACCCCGCCGGAGCGGCGCTTGCAGCGGGAGCGCTTCTTCTTTTTCTTCGCCTCGGCCGCGCCGCCCTTCTTTCCGTGCTTCTTCTTCTTGCACGGGGGCCCTGCGACCTCGACGATGCGGACGTCGTTCCGGCCGCGCCCCGTGGAGAGGGCCCAGAGGAAGCGCCCGTTGCTGGTCAGCGCTCCGCCGGTCGGGAGGTTGCCGAGCGGCGTCAGCTTGCCCTCGGGCTCGAGGTGCCGTCCTGAGGGCTGGATGCCGGTGGACGGGCCGATCACACCCGGCGGAGACTGGGCGATGGCGGACGCGACGCCCGCGCCGACTACCGCCAGCACCAAGGCGACGAGTCCCGCGGTCCTTCCCGGCTTCCCTCTCACTCGCAGGTACTCATACCACCGGCGACGTTCACAAGGCAGCCCGGTGGCCTAGAAAACCGGCAGCTCCGTGTAGGAGCCGAAGACCTGCTGCAGCGCGGCGACCATCTCGCCCTCCGAGACGCGGGCCCGCGCGCAGTCGAGGATCGCGGGCATCAGGTTGGCGTCGGTAGCCGCAACCGACTTCAGCTCCGAGAGCGTGCGCTCGACCTCGGCGGCGTCGCGGCGCGACTTGGTCGCCTCCACCCTCCCCTTCTGCTTGCGCTCGAGCTCTTGGTCGATCCGCAGGATCGGAATCGCCTCGTCGTCCTCGGCGACGTAGTCGTTGACGCCGACCACGATCCGCTTCCTCGAGTCGACCTCCTGCTGGTAGCGGAACGACGCGTCGGCGATCTCGCGCTGCGGGAAGTTCTGCTTGATCGCCTCGACCATGCCGCCGAGCTCGTCGATGCGGGCGAAGTACTCGTATGCGGAGCGCTCCATCTCATCGGTGAGCGTCTCGACGAAGTAGGAACCGCCCAGCGGGTCGATGGTGTTGGTGACCCCGGTCTCGTGGGCGATCACCTGCTGGGTGCGTAGGGCGATGCGGACGGCCTCCTCGGTCGGCAGCGCGAGGGCCTCGTCGTATGAGTTCGTGTGCAGAGACTGGGTGCCGCCGAGCACGCCGGCCAATGCCTCGATCGCGGTTCGGATGATGTTGTTC